>JBARVK010000323.1:0-2335 GCA_049646225.1 Nodosilinea sp. | reverse complement strand
GTCGTTGCCCTTGCGCATGAGCTGAAACGCCGCCACCATGGTGGGAATTTTGGCCAGCAGCCGCACCACCGCTTGCTGAATGTAAACCGGATTGTCTAAGGCACGGCGAGAATAAAACAGCCCCAGGGCAGCCGCACAGGCCTGTAGGGCATCCATGGGATGACCGCTCTCAGGAAAGCACTTCATCATGTCGCGGATGCGGTACTTAAGGCGGCGGTGATAGCGAATTTCGTATTCGAAGGCCTCTAGCTCGCTCTTGGAAGGCAGCCCGCCCCAAATTAGCAGGTAAGACGTTTCTAAAAACGTGCCGCGCTGGGCCAACTCTTCAATGGGAATACCGCGATACTCCAAAATTCCCGCCTGGCCATCCACAAAGCTAACGCTCGACTGGGTGGCCGGTACACCCTCTAAACCGGGTCTATAGTCACATGCGGCCATATCGTTGTTACTCCCGTTTGCTGACCTATGATTCCAAGGGGCATGAATACCCGCCGTCATCAACGCTACCAAATCATTTGCCTAACGCTGACCCCGCTGTCAACTCCAGCCGCAATTTCTGCCGTTACTCAGCCGTTACTCAGATGTAGATAGCTGGCCAGAGGGGGCAGGGGCTGTTATGTCCACAGCCCGTCCGGTGGCTGCCGATCGCTGGGCTGCAATCGCCACCTGTAAGGTGTATAGGCTGACCTCTGGGGTACAGTAAAGAGCCTGTCCCGTCCGCAAATGTTCGATGACCTGCGCGGTATCGGCAGCAAATAGCCCCCGCCGTGACCCCACTGCCAGGGAATGCGTGCCCTGAGCATCGGTCAAAGTGCCGCGATCGCCCTCAAAACACAAACGCCCCTCGTTGCCCATCACCTCTAGCCGCCGGGTCGCCTCCCACAGTGCCTCCCCTTTGCCATAAACCACCTCGGCTATTAAGCCTGAGGCAAAGGTCAGCTGGGCGGTGCAGAGGGCGGTGGTGTAGCAGGTCAGGCCGTCGGGGCCTGAGTTGAGGCCCCCGTAGTGGCTTTGACAGTAGACCCGCGCCACCGGGCCAAAGCCGTCGATCAGTCGGTGCAGGCGAGACAGCGCCCCCACCAGCGGAAACCCAAACAAATCGGGGCAGTAGGTCCAGGTGAGGGGGGCCGGGCGGCGGGGAGCCAGCGTGCAATAGCGGGCGTAAAAGGGCCGACCCACTGCCGCCAGGTTAGCTTTGAGGGCTCGGTGGGTACCGCCTAATAGCTCAATGTGCTCGACGTGCAGCAGACGCTGCTTGGCCTGGGCTTGGGCGAGCAGCGCCTGGGCCTGGTCTGCATTTAAGGCCAAAGGGTACTCGACTACGACGTGGTAATCTGCCGCCAAAGCCGCCTCGACTACTGCGCCATGCTCACTATTGATGTGGCAGACCATAATTACGTCTAGGTCGCCGTGGTTGATCAGGTCTTGCCAACTGTCGAGGGCAAGGGCCTTGTACTGTTCGGCAAAGGCGACGGTGTCAGCGGCGGTGTGCCCGGCTACCGCTACCAATTGAGCCATGGTCATGCCCTGGAGCGCCTCGGCCCGGAGCCTAGCCACAAACCCAGTGCCAACCAGGCCCACTCGCACGACATCACGCTGAATTTTGGGACTGGTCATCTACCTTGCCTCGCCTGGTGGGCCAACGTCATAGTACGTTTTTCTCCGGTGGGGGGATGGTACTCAGTGAATTTCTCTGGAATGCTAAGGGCAGTCTTTGCGCAACTCTATGCCCCCCTTTGTGCCCCCCTGGTTTTTGCAAAATGGTCTGGCGATGACCCTCTACACGGCCCTGGTGGCCAACCGGAGCTGGTCTGAAAACCTGGATTTAGCGCCGATTAGCTATCGAGAACAGGTGTTTAAGGGCCATGGGAATATTCCCATTTTTGGCTGCTGGGCGATACCCCCTCAGCCCCGAGGAACCATCATCGCCACCTACGGCATTACGGGCAGCCTCGACGACCAGTGGCAGCTAGAGATTTTAGGTCGCAAAGCCTATCACCGGGGCTATGGCCTGGTGCTGTTTGACTGGCGTGCCCACGGCAAAACCGCAGAGCTTTCCCCCACGCTGACCTCCGACGGCCTCTACGAAGGCCATGACTATATCGCTTTGGCCGCCCAGGCTAAAGCCCTGGGCTGTGCGCCGCCGTTTTGGTTAATGGGGTACTCGCTGAGCGGACAGCTGGCGCTGTGGGGAGCCAAAGCGGCGATGGATTTGCCCTCCGACAGCGGGTTAGTACCAGGCGATATTGGCGGCGTGGTGGTGGTCTGCCCCAGCCTCGACTCCAATCGATCGCTGCAACATCTGACCGCAGACCCGCTAGGCAAATATCTGGCG
>JBARVK010000322.1:0-3818 GCA_049646225.1 Nodosilinea sp. | reverse complement strand
GATGGTTGCCAATCATGCCTAGGATTTTGGCTTCCCGCTTAAACAAATCGCGGGCCATCTCAAGAATGTGGGGAGCCCCAGCAGACGGGCGCAGCTGTTTAATCACGCAGGGGGGCTTACCTGGCAGCAGCTCGTCACGGGCTAGAAAGGTGGCCCCAAAGCCGCCCCGACCCAGGGCGCGAATCATTCGGTAACGGCCCCGCAGCAGCAACTCTGCCCCACAGTTTTGACAATGGCTGAGGGTGGGGTGGTTTTTTGGCTTTGTACAGTCGGGATTGATGCAGTAGCTCATGCGGCCCAGGATGGTGGATATCTAGACGAGGCCCGAAGACTACGCCTGGGGTTGAGTTAACCAGCAGCGGGGCAGTGCAGATGGGGAGCCACAACGCCGACGATGCGAGAGTTGTGAGGGGCGACCCCATGCGGTAATGCCACATTAACCCAATTGTTCCCTCTTTCAGAGAGGGGTTATAGCATTTACCGACAGGGATATATACTTCGACGCAAAATTGTGCGGAAATGTAAAAAGTCGATGAACCGATGATCCCCGGGCTCAATTGTGTACCAGCGGAACGGGGGGCAGAGGCAGAGCAAGCTGGGGGCGGCCTTGGATAGATGGAATGCCCACAGGGTAGAATGTGTGGGCGATAAATTACCGTACTCTAGCCACTATTCACGCCAAACTAGCCCCACCATGCGCATATCTCTCAACTGGCTCAATGACTACGTCACTGTTCAGCTTTCTCCAGCGGAGCTAGCCGAGGCCCTGACCATGGCGGGCTTTGAGGTAGAAGATATCGAAGATAGACGCACCTGGGCTGATGGCGTAGTTGTGGGTCGAGTGGTAGAGCGCACCCCGCACCCCGACGCTGATAAGCTCAGCGTTTGTGTGGTAGATATTGGCCAGGCCGATAAGTCAACTATAGTCTGCGGCGCTGCCAATGTGCGTGCCGACATCTACGTGGCGGTCGCGACGGTAAACACCTACCTACCTGTGGTCGATCTCACCATTAAGCCTCGCAAACTGCGGGGGGTGCCGTCGGCCGGTATGATCTGCTCTCTGGCTGAACTCGGTTTGGCCAAAGAGTCTGAAGGCATTCATATTTTTGAATCTGACCAGTTAGAGCTGGGTCAGGACGTGCGCTCTTTGCTAGGGCTCGACGATGTGATTTTAGATGTCACCTCTACCGCCAACCGGGCCGACGCCCTGAGTATGGTGGGTATCGCCCGTGAGGTGGCAGCGATCACAGGAGCCCCGCTGCGCTTGCCCGTCACCCAGTCCCCGGAAATCGCCAGCAGCGACGCCGATCCGGTGATTGCGCTCCCCGATGAAAAAGCCTGCCCTGTGTATATCGGTACGGTGCTAGAAAACATTGCCCTCGGGCCATCGCCCCAGTGGCTGCAGCAGCGATTAGTGGCGGCGGGCACTCGGCCCATTAACAATGTGGTAGATGTGACTAACTTCGTGCTGCTGGAGTGGGGCCAGCCGCTGCACGCCTTTGACCGCGATCGCCTGTTGGCCACCGGAGATAGTCTAAACCCCGGCGTTCGCTACGCCCAGCCAGGTGAAACCCTGGTGACGCTGGATAGCCAGACGCGTCAGCTCCAGCCCGAAACCCTGCTGATTACCGCCAACGACCAGCCCGTGGCCTTAGCTGGGGTAATGGGCGGTGAAGCCACCGAGGTTCACTCAGAGACTCAGGCTGTCCTGCTGGAGGCGGCCTTTTTTGATGCGGCGGCAATTCGCAAATCGGCCCGCAGCCAGGGTTTGCGTACTGAGGCCTCGGCTCGGTACGAGCGCGGGGTCAACCCAGCCGAGCTGGGGCTGGCCTGCAATCGCGCCCTTCAGCTGCTGCAGGAGCTAACCGGGGCCACCGCTGTGGCCCAAACGACGGGTACCACAGCCCTCGGGGCCACGATTCCCGAGCGGGTGCTTACCCTGCGGCTGAGCCGAGTAACGCAGCTGCTGGGGCGGGTGGTCAATCTCGGCGATGAGCCTCAAGCATTGCCCGCCGAAACGATTCAGCGGCTGCTGGAAACCCTGGGCTGCCAGGTCTTGCCCACAGATGACTCAGGGGTGTGGGCAGTGACGGTGCCCCCCTACCGCTACCGAGACCTGGAGCGCGAGGTCGATTTAATTGAAGAGATTGCTCGCCTCTACGGCTACAACCATTTTGCTGATACCCTGCCGCTGCGGGCGGTGGGCGGCTACCTCTCGGTCGAGGCGGCCCTGCGCCGGCGGCTGCGGGAGGCTTTTCGGGCGGCGGGCCTGACCGAGCTGCTGCACTACTCGTTGACAAAACCGATCAGCGATCGCCAGGTTACTCTGGCCAATCCGCTGTTCCCTGAGTATTCGGCCCTGCGACAGGATCTTGTCGATGGCCTGATCGACGCCTACGCCTTTAACCTCAACCAGGGCAACGGCCCCCTCAACGGGTTTGAAATTGGCCATATTTTCTGGCAAGACGAGGACGGCATCCACGAGGCCGAAGCGGTAGGTGGCATTGTGGGCGGCGACGGACGATCGAGCCAGTGGGTCACCAGTGGGCAAGAGCAGCCCCTGACCTGGTACGAGGCTAAAGGCATTTTGGAGGGCGTGTTCAATCGGCTGGGGCTAGCGGTTGATTACCGAACCGACAGCACCGACCCTCGCTTTCACCCTGGCCGCACGGCGTCGCTGTGGGTGCGGGGGCGACTAGATCTGGGCCGCTTTGGCCAGCTTCATCCCCAGCTACGGCAGCAGCGCCAGCTGCCCGCCGAGGTGTACGTGTTTCAGCTCAACTGGTCGGCGTTGGCGACCTGCCTGGTGCCTGTGCTGCAAAAATCGGTCAAGTTTGCCGCCTACTCGATCTTTCCGGCCAGCGATCGCGATCTAGCCTTCTACGCGCCGCTGGGGGTGCCCGTGGCCGACCTGACCACCGCCATGACTAAAGCTGGCGGTAAACTGCTGGAGTCGGTCGATCTATTCGACGAATACCGGGGCGAAAGCGTGCCCGAGGGCCAGCGTAGCCTTGCCTTTCGCCTGATCTATCGCTCCCCTGATCAAACCCTCACCGACGACGCAGTTGACCCGGTACACCAAAAGGTGCGCGCCACGTTAGAGAAGCAGTTTGGCGTCACCTTACGAAGCTAGGGGGATGCCAACGCAGGGGCAAACGGCGTTTGCCCCCAACACTCTGGAACGAAGGGAATTTAATCTAAGCGGGCAGCACGGTTTCTAACAGTAGCGTCGCTAAAAATGTGGTGCCAATGCCACAAATCACCAGCCCGGCTTGCTGCACAAAACCCGCATTCATTCGCTGACTTAGCTGTCGCCCAAGCCCTAGGGCCGCGATCGCGATCGCCATTTGCACCACCGTAAATCCGGCCAGGTAGGCGGTTAGAGGCATGGCTTGAGCGCCGAAGATGGCCTCGCCGTAGGCAAATCCGTGAAATAGCCCCGCGATCGCGGCCAGCCCAGCCACTACAGCACTTTGGGGTCGATTTTTAAGCGCTAGCAGCACGCCAAACCCCAGCACCGAGCCAGCGATCGCCAATTCCGCCGCCGGTAGCGTAATTTCGGCCAGGTGCAGCCCCGTGCCGACCATAGCCGCCAGCACGAAGGCAACGGGAATGGCGATACCCCAGGCGCTCACCGCCGCTAGCAAGCCCACGGCTACGATAAAGGCCAAGTGATCTAGCCCAATGACGGGGTGTCCGAGGCCCGACAAAAAGCCTTCGGCAAAGGTGGCGGGCACCCGTCCCCCGAGGGGGTGGTGGGCTAGGCTGGGCAGCGGCAGCAGCAGCAGGGCCGCGATCGCCCCTGCAACACCACGACC
>JBARVK010000321.1:0-2077 GCA_049646225.1 Nodosilinea sp. | reverse complement strand
GAACAGGAGCAGCCCGCCCACCAGCAGCCCCTGCTGGGCCATCACTTTTACGATGTCGGGTTCGCCATAGACCTTGGCGCAAAACGCTCCAGAAAAAATCAAAAAGCCGTTGCCCAAAAAGAAGGCGATCAGCGTAGCGATAAAGCCAGCTTTGCCGGTTTTGGCAAACCGGCTCCAGTTGGTGGCCTGGGTGCCGCCCGAGACAAAGGTGCCGACGATAATTGTAATGGCCGCGCTGAGGGGCAGCGGATCGGCGATCGCCGCCGCCTGCAATCCCGCAAAGCCGCCCACATCCTGCGCGGCCACCGAGAGACTGAGGGCCATCAGCAGCACCATGGCGGGCACTGCCAGCCGACTCAGCCAGTCCATCGCCTGGTAGCCCAGGTAGGCAGTTGAGCAAAAGGCGTAGGTAAAGAACAGAATAACGAACCAGTTCCACGACTCCGGCACCCCGGCCAGGGTGTTGAGCAACTGCGCCATCAGCGCCGAACCCCAGGCGTACCAGCCAATCTGGGTAAAGCCCAGAATAAAGTCAACCCAGCGGGAGCCCACGTTGCCAAAGCTAAACCGCGCCATTAGCACGGTGGTCAGCCCCGTTTCCCCCGCGATGTAGCCCAGCAGGGCGGCATACAGGCCCAAGATGAGATTGCCGATCACAATCAGCGCCACCAGGTTGGGCCAAAACTGAAAGGATGGACCAATCAGCCCCCCGGCAAACAGCGTGCCCGAATAGAGCGTAAAGCCAGCCAAAATGGGGGCCAGGGAGATCAGCGATCGCCGCGCCCCAGCGGGCACCGGACTCAGCGGGTAATCTTCAGAAACGCTGCCTCGAGTACCTAGAGATGAATCGCTCGTGCTAGACATAGTTAAAAAGCGCTTTGAGCCGCCTTGTTAAGGATAGGCCAAGGCGCAAAAAGTGTTCCGTGTTCCATCAGACAACTAGTTCACAACATATTGCATTAGCCGGGTAGCGTGGGACCCAAGCTGATCGCTAACTAACCGGGACGCAACTGAAGCTCAAAGGCCAAAATATGCCCGCCGTTTTGGCGTACTTGGCTCCCTAGATCTCCTGCTCCTAGCTTGCAGAAATAGTCCCCCAGTGCCCGCCTACTAGCCGCATCCCCACCCCGACGCCTAATCCTTTGTCCCCAAAAGGATAGAGGCTAAATGCGATCGCGATCGCTAAGGTACGGGCAGTATTCCTCTTTTAAGAACTATGAACGACCCTTCGGCAGATCAGCGCCCCTCTATCGATCGCGGTACAGGAGCGCCAACCCTGGTGTTTTTGCACTACTTTAGCGGCGCAGCAGCCAGTTGGCAGTGGGTTATTGAGGCCCTACAGTCAGAGTTTCGCTGTGTGGCCCTCGATCTGCCTGGGTTTGGCCGCCAGATGCCCCTGCCGCAGCCCTCTTTGGCCACCTACAGCACCTTTGTCGCCGAGGCCATCAAGGCTTTAGAAATCAAGCAATACGTTTTAATCGGGCATTCCATGGGCGGCAAAATTGCCCTCCAGTTGGCCAGCGACACCACCGACCAAGGGCTACAGCAGGTTGTACTGATTGCACCGTCACCACCCACCCAAGAGCCCATGCCCGACGACGAGCGCCAGCGACTGCTAGAAAACCACCCTAGCCCCGCCAATGCTGCCACCACCGTTGACAGCGGCGCGCAGCAGTCTTTGCCTGAACCGCAGCGATCGACAGCGATTGAAACCCACGTGCAGGCCGCCAACTCGGCCTGGCGCTGGTGGCTGCTCGACGGCATGAACCACTCGATCGCCGATCGGCTCGATCGCATCCAGGCCCCTGTCACCGTGCTGGCGTCTGAGGATGACCCCGTTATTCCCTTCGACACCATTCAGCAGGAAGTGCTGGATCGTATGCCCCAGGCGAAGTTAGTCAAGCTCGTCGGTCTCGGCCATTTGATGCCCTTAGAAGATCCCGATGCAGTGGCCGAGATTATTCGACAGGTGGCCTATGCAACTCCGGCTGGGGGCGCTCGCGATAGATCTCTTTCGGTTCGATAGGTGTTTGGGTGAGAGGGGTAGAGAAGCCGGGGTGACCCTACGAGATATCGG
>JBARVK010000320.1:0-5434 GCA_049646225.1 Nodosilinea sp. | reverse complement strand
GGTAATCGGCTCGGCGTGAATACCGTGGGAGCGACCAATCATAACCGTGTCGCGGTGCTCCTGGGCCCGGTAGCGAATCGCCTGGATCAGGTTTTCCACATGGGTCAGAATCACCTGGAGGCTGTCTACCAGCTGGAGCGACAGCGCTGTATCCAGCATGTCAGAGCTGGTCATGCCGAGGTGGATGTAGCGCCCCGCATCGCCCACGTATTCGTTGAGGTTAGTGAGAAACGCAATCACGTCGTGGCGCACCTCGGCCTCAATCTCAAGAATGCGCTGGGGGTCAAACTTAGCCTTGGCCTTGATCTCCTCTACCGCCTCTGAAGGAATATAGCCCAGCTCAGCCTGGGCTTCGCATACGGCGATTTCGACTCGGAGCCAGGTTTGAAATTTGTAGTCGTCCGTCCAGAGGTTGCCCATTTCGGGCAGGGTATAGCGTTCAATCAAGGCTTTGGTCTGAATACAACCGTCCTATTCTACCCGGCTGCCCCTGGCTGTGGAAAATTGACGCACCATACTTCATGAGTACAGGCTGGGCACCGTCGGCATGGCATAGGACTTGCCCACCCCAAAACGGGGTCGGTAGGGCCAAACTACTGCGATCGCGCCGCATTTTGCTGGGCGTAGTCTAGGTTGGGTTGGTAGTCTATCGCTTTTTGCTGAGCTGTAGCGTAGTTGGGGTCAGAGGATGGTACCCGCTCCATCAGGCTGATAGATAAGGCCCAGGCATCGGCCACCTCTTGCCACTGAGCTGCTGTACTCGCCGTCTGAGCCTGGTTAGCTGCGGTTTGGGCCGCATTCACCGCCTGCCTAAACAGATCGTCCTCGGGCACAACAGCCGGATCCGTAGGCAGAGATACAGGATCAGGAACCGCAGACTCGGTCGCCACAGGGTCACCACCAGGGCTGCGCAGCCGACCCAGCACGCCGTTGAGCAGCAGCCCCGCTAGCACCAGCACTACAGCCCCTAAGCCCAAGCCTACAATGAGTCGCAGCGGCACCGAGCTGCCCGAGCGACGCACGCTGCTGTCATCATTAAACTGGTCGGGGGTTAACGCTACGTGGGTAGAAGGGTCTGAACCAAACTCTTGAATAAAATCGTCAGCGGCATCGGGCTCATCATCAATGGCGGCGATGCCGTTGCGATCTTGAATGAAGCCGTTGCTATCGTCGCGACTGTCGCTAAAGACATCAGCGCTAAAGCCTTCATCCTCAAAGCCTGCGTCACTGAAACCTGCGTCTTCAAAACCGGCGTCGTTGCTCAAATCCTCGTCATCCAAGGCTGGGAATGCAAAATCTGATTCACCCTGGTATTCGCCAACGCTGAATCCCGGTGTCTCAGCCCTAGAGCTACCAAAATCGCTGTCCTCAAATTCAACCGACTCGAAAGCTATATCCTCGTCAATGCCGTCATCAAACGACATGGGCCCAACGGGAGATTCGGCGGTGGCGTAGTCCTCCAGCGGCTGATCTACGAAAGAGGCCTCATCGTAGGCGTCCAGCGTGCTAGGGCTGTCATCTAGGTCTAGATCGGGGACAATATTACCCGCCGCAGTCTGATCAAGTTCCATGGTCGAGAAGGGCAGATCGGCATCGGCCTCCTGGTCAAACTCGGGCTCAAATCCTGGCGTATAGGTCTCTTGGCTATCAGCTTCCCATGCTGGGTCAAACTCTGGCGTAGAGTCTGAGGCAGAGACCCCTGGGTCACCTGCGACCTCTAACTCAGGGGAGGCGAAAGGATGGGGAACCTCATCTTCAGGTGAAACTACCTCGACTTCGAAGGGATTGGGAGTGGCATCAAAAGTATTATCTGCTGGGTCAAATACTAAGCCAGGGTCGAACTCGGTCCCGGCGTCAACGTCACCAGTGAGCTCTTCCCAATCTGACGAAAAGGCCTCGACAACGTCTGGGTCTGCCCCAGATTCGGCCCAGCTGGCACCAAAATCAGTATCCAGGTCTGAGTCAGAAAAATCTCCTACGCCAAGATCTCCTGTGTCAGCTAAAGCCTCTGCGCTCAGCAGTTCAGGGGATAAATCGTCGGTAAAGGGGGTGTTTGCGACTGTGGCAGAGCTGCTTTCAGCGCCATCAACATCGGCTAAGTCTAAGTCGGCTGTATCACTCAAATCAATCTCCGCATCGGTTTCTGAGGAGTAGCCATCCCAGGAGAGATTGGGTGGGGCATCCGCTAGGTCTAGGTCGCCAGTTGCCAAATCGAAATCCGCCGCTGCCCCTAAATCTTCAAAGGGAGTTTCATCAGCATCGATGAGTTCAGAAGAAGTGGCTGCCGGATAGTAGACCGATTCGGGTGACGATGCGTCAGACTCAAGCCCTAGATCTGCAAAGTCGATGTCATCGGCATCCCCAGCTTCGATCTCTAGCGCTTCATCACTCAAATCATCGTTGATCACGCTTCCCAGATTGCCCCACTCATTAGGGCTATCAAAGTCAGTGATTAGGCCAGCGTCAAAGGCCATTAAGTCTTCATCGGCGGGCTGGTTAACGGAGGCAGATTCCGGAGCCGCTGCTGCTGAACTATCGCCCCATAGATCATCGAGGTCTGCCTCGGCATCGGGTTCGGCTGGCGGGGCGGGAACGGTGGTGTCGAAAGCTGCATCAAAGTCTGTTCCTAGGTCGGCCTCGCCACCAGCTATCTCGGTGTCAAACGCTGCATCGTCAGACGCTGCATTAAAGTCAACGGTGTCTAGTTCAAGTTCGCTAGTCATAGCGTTCTCGACTGAGGTTTCTGCCAAGTCAAAATCGAGGTCAACCCCAAAGGCGTCTTCAGAGGCGTCTAGCGCTAAACTGTCGGCGGTACCTCCGGCTGGCGAAGTTTCAGGCAGGCCCCCATTAAGATCCAAGTCATCTAGCTCAGCGATAGCCCCCCCGACAGCCGGTTCTTCCATCTGACCAAAGTCGAGGTCTAGCTCCTCGGTGGAGCTGTCGGTGGTTGGCTCGTCCACCCAGCTCAGATTGAGATCAGCAGTGGCATCCGTTGCGCCATCGTCGAGACCTAAATCAAAAGCGTCGGTTGGGGCTGTGGTGG
Organism: Nodosilinea sp.; assembly: GCA_049646225.1. GTDB lineage: Bacteria > Cyanobacteriota > Cyanobacteriia > Phormidesmidales > Phormidesmidaceae > Nodosilinea. The sequence goes on along the minus strand of JBARVK010000320.1, from coordinate 2,391 downwards.
TGGGCCCATCATCGAAGCCAAAATCAAATCCTGAATCTGTGGATACGTTGCTATCAGCCGGCCCATCGGGGAGATCTAAATCAAAATCGAGGTCACCAGAGTCAGCAGTAGACTCGGCGGTAGCCTCAGGGCCTAGATCGAAATCGAGATCGCTGGATTCAGGCGCGGACTCATCGAAGAGACCTAAATCAAGGTCAAAATTGTCGTCGGTAGTCAGGTCATCGCTGAGGCCCAGATCGAGGTTTTCGGCGAACTCTGACCCAGAACTAGCATCGCTGAGGTCAAGATCAAAGCTGTCGGCGAACTCTAAGTCAGAGCTAGCATCGTTGAGGTCAAGGTCAAAGTCGCTAGCGGCAACCTCTGGCCCAGAGCCAGCATTGCTGAGGTCGAGGTCAAAGTCGCTGTCGGCAAACTCCAAGTCTGAAGGAGCCTCAAGGCCTAGATCGCTGTTGGGCAAGCCCAAATCTAGGTCTAGATCGGCCCCGCTGATGTCGTTACCCAGGGCTGCATCTAGATCCCCAAAGTTGGAGCTGTCGAGGGCCGGGCTGTCGAGGTCAAAGTCCAGGTCTAGGCTGTCGCTCGCGAGGGCGTCATCCGCGATCGCATCACCAGGAGCGGCATCGAAATCGAGATCAAAGTCGTCAGTGGTCCCTTGCAGTACCAGATTTTCGCTCCAGGCGCTGGTGGTTGCTCCAGCTTGTTTGCCGCTTACGATCAGGTGGTGAACAGCGGCGAGCTCCAGCCCCGTGATGCCTTTTTTGATAAAGGCAACTAAATCAACCTGACTGGGAATTTCAGCACCCTCTAGGTTGACCTGGAGCGTATTTTCCTGCTGCACCACGTGGGCAGTAATACCCTGGGCCTCTAGATGGCGATTCATCAGAGCCGCGATCGCATCTGGGTCACCCTGGCGGGCCAATTGCAGAACATTGGGAGGCGTAGTAGACATAGAGGTCTATTGAATTCGATGAATTCAGCGCACTGGGCCGGAGAATTCCCTATAGTATGCCCGTGGTGGCTAATATTGGCACAATCAACCTTTAGCGGTGGGTAAACCTGGCGCGATGTCGCCCTAAATGTTACGGAATTTGTTGATTGAGCTGTTGCAATGTTGTTTCTAACTGCTGCTGGGCCTCGCCATAGCGCTGCCAATCACCCTGCTGAAGCGCCTGCTGGCCCGTTTGATAGGCGTCAAGGGCGGCCTGTACGAGTTCGGCGGTGGTGCTGGGGGGCGTTTCTGTCCCTGGCGGTGTTGACGCAGGCGGGGCTAGGCTCGCTTCCCCAAAGATAGCATTCAGGCTTTGGTCAAGGGTCTCTCGCATCACCACGCGATCGTTGTAGGCCACAATCACCCGCCGCAGCTCGGGCAGTTCGCCCTGGTCGGCCCGCAGATAAATGGGCTGCACGTACAGCAGCGACTGCTCGACGGGAACCACCAGCAGGGTACCGCGAATGACCCCCGAGCCCTGCTGGCTCCAGAGGGTGAGCTGCTCGGAAATTTCGGGCGTTTGGCTAATGCGGGCCTCGATCTGGGTCGGGCCAAACACCAGCTCCTGCTTGGGAAACTCGTAGAGCAGCAGGCGGCCATAGTTGTCGCCGTCGGAGCCGCCCGCCATCCAGGCGATCATGTTGTCGCGGTTGGCGGGGGTAAACGGTAAAATCTGCAGAAACTCCTCCTGGTCTAACCGGGGCAGCTTCATGATGATGTAGTAAGGCTCCATGGGCTCCACTGCGCCATCGTCCTCACGCTGGGGGAAGCGCCACAGATCTTCACGGTTGTAAAAGACCTCTGGATTTTCCATGTGGTAGGCCCGGTACATCTGGGCCTGCACGGTGAAAATATCCTGGGGGTAGCGCAGGTGGTCGCGGTAGTTAGCGGGCAGTGCTTCAATCGGCTGAAACAGATCGGGAAAGATGCGACCGTAGGTGGCCAGCAGCGGGTCATCCGGGTCGCGGGCGTAGAGTTCTAGGGTGCCGTCGTAGGCATCGACAAAGATTTTGACGGCATCGCGAATATAGTTGACCCCGTTGCGCATCAGCGGATTGCTGCTCTCTACCAGCGAAACGAGGTCGTCGCGCCGATTGAGCGGCTCTGAATAGGGGTAGCGATCGCTGCTCGTATAGCCGTCTAAAATCCACTTGATGCGCCCGTCGATAATGGCCGGGTAGGGGTCGCCATCAAAGGTGAGAAAGGGGGCCACCTGGCGCACGCGATCGGTAATCAGCCGGTGATAGTGAACGCGGGTTTCGGGGCTGAAGTAGTTTGAAATAAGAATGCGAAAGTTGCCCAGGTCGTAGGCGTAAACCAGCCGCCGCAGCCACGAGCCCAGGGGCACACCCCCAGCCCCAGAATAGCGGTAGGCGGCATTGGTGTCGCCCATAGGATAGTCA
>JBARVK010000319.1:0-6054 GCA_049646225.1 Nodosilinea sp. | reverse complement strand
CCCTCAACCAGTCTTACAAAATTCCCCTGGCTCTGGAGGCCGTCACCCCTGGCGCTGAACCGTTGGCATTGTCTGCCCACCCCGATCGCCCGATTGCCTACCGCTTTTTGCACGACCGGGTGCAGCAGGCGGCCTACTCGCTAATTCCCGACTCTCAGCGGCAGTCGACCCACCTCACAATTGGCCAGCTGCTGCTGCAAAATAGCTCGCCCGACGAGCGCAACGAGAACGTATTTGCCATTGTCAACCAGCTCAACTACGGCATCGATTTACTCACCGCCGAGGCCGAGATCTATCAGCTGGCCGAGCTAAACCGGGTCGCAGGCCAAAAGGCCAAAGCTGCCGCCGCCTACGACTCGGCCCTGCGCTACCTGAAGCTAGGGCTAGACCTGCTGCCCGCCCAAAGCTGGCAGCAGCAGTACAACCTCACCCTGGCCCTGCACGAAGCGGCTGCTGAAGCCGCCTACCTGAACGGCGATTTTGAGCAAATGGAGGCCTGGGCGGCCCAGGCGCTACAGCGGGTGCGATCGCCTATTCACACCATGAAGGTGTATGAGGTCAAAATTCAGGCCTGTATGGCTCAGGTCAAACAGCTTGAAGCCGTGCAGGTTGGTTTGCGGGCGCTGGGGCAGCTGGGTGTGGCGATACCCGAGTCGCCCAGCGCGGCTGATATTCAACAAACCCTGGCTCAAACCGCCGCCAGGCTAGACGGCCAGACCGACGACGACCTGCTCAATCTGCCGCCGATGGCCGAGGCCGAAAAGCTGGCCGCCGTGCGGATGCTGACCAGCCTGGGGTCGCCCTGTTACCAGGCGGCCCCCAACCTGTTTCCGCTGGTGATCTGCGAGCAGATCGCCCTCACGCTGCGGTATGGCAATTCGCCTTTTGCGGCCTACAGCTACGTGTGCTACGGCGTCATTCTCAACGGCATTTTGCAGGACATTGAGGCGGCCTATCGCTTTGGCAACCTGGCACTCCAGGTGGTCGAGCGGTTTAACGCGGTCGAGCTAAAGGCCAGCGTTTGCTTTGTGGGGGGGGCCTGTACCCTGCATGGCAAGGTGCACGTGCGCGACACGCTCTCCCGGCTGTGGGATGGCTACCAGAGCGGGCTGGAGAACGGCCAGTTTGAGTACGGCGGCTATGCGGCGATTCAGCACTGCCACCACGCCTACCTGATGGGCCAAGACCTGAACCAGCTCGCCCCAGAGATGGCGGCCATCAGCAGCGCCCTGGCCCAGCTCAAGCAGGACAACACCCTGGGCTGGAACCAGATCGTGCAGCAGGCGGTGCTGAATTTGACCGGCGCGGCTGATCAGCCCTGGCAATTGCAGGGCGAGGTCTACCGCGAAGACGCGGCCCTGCCCCTGCTCACCGCCGGCAACGATCGCACCGGCCTGCACTACCTCTACCTCAACAAGCTGATGCTCAGCTATTTGTTTGGCCAGTACGGTCAGGCCGTGGATGCTGCTGCCCAGGCGGAGCAGTATCTCGATGGGGTGACGGCCTTTTTGGTGGTGCCCGTGTTTTATTTCTATGATTCCCTGGCCCAGCTGGCCCAGGTTTCGGCTGAGAATGATTCTGGGCCTGTTTCTGGGGCCAGTGCTGCTCCAGCGCTGCGCGAGGCCATGCTGAACAAAGTCGCGCACAACCAGGCGGAGCTGCGGCGGTGGGCCGACCACGCTCCGATGAATTTTCGACACAAGTATGACCTGGTGGAGGCTGAGCGATCGCGGGTGCTGGGTCAGCCCTGGCGAGCGATGGAGTGCTACGATCGCGCTATTGCCGCCGCCCGCGCTCAGGGCTACAGCCAGGACGAAGCGCTGGCCAACGAGCGCGCCGCCGAGTTTTATCTGGCCGCTGGCCGAGATCGGGTGGCGCAGGTCTATCTGGCCGAGGCGTACTACAGCTACCTGCGCTGGGGGGCGACGGCCAAAGCCAACCAGCTAGAGGCCGAATACTCCCAGCTGCTGGCCCCCGTCCTAGAGCGGCAGGCGATCGCCCCCTCGCCCTCGCTGACCACCCGCTCGATTTCCACCAGCGGCCTGCAGGGCTTTGACTTGGCCACCGTGATGAAGGCATCTCAGGCGCTGTCGGGAGAAATTGTGCTAAGCGACCTGCTTGCCCAGCTCATGCAGATCGTGCTGGAGAATGCCGGGGCCGAGAGCGGCCTGCTGCTGCTTGAGCGGGCCGGGCAGCTGGTGATCAAGGCATCGGGAGCGGTGGGCGACGGTGCGATCGTACACCCAGGGGAGGCGGCGCTCAGTCTAGACACAGCCGCGGCGGCCTCAACCTTACCCCTGTCGGTGGTCAACTACGTGGTGCGCACCCAGTCTGCCCTGGTGCTCAACGATGCCGCCGAGGAAGACCTGTTTGCCAGCGATCCCTATATGGTGGCCCAGCAGCCCAAGTCTGTTCTCTGTGCCCCCCTACTGCACCAGGGACAGCTCACCGGGGTGCTCTACCTAGAAAACAACCTCACCACCGGGGCGTTCACCCAAGACCGGCTCGACGTTTTGCAGCTGCTGGCGGGGCAGGCGGCGATTTCGATCGAAAATGCTCGGCTCTACGCCGATTTGGCGGAGGCTAACCGCACGCTGGAAGCCAAGGTCACGGCCCGCACCCTTGAGCTACAGCAGAACAATATTCACCTACAGCAGGAAATTCAGGAACGGCAGCGGGCGGAAGACGCCGCTCGGGTGGCTAGCCGCGCCAAGAGTGAGTTTTTGGCCAATATGAGCCATGAGTTACGCACGCCGCTGAACGGCATTTTGGGCTACAGCCAGGTGCTCAAAAAGCACCAGTCCCTCACCGAGCAGCAGCGGACGGGGCTGAATGTCATTCATCAGTGTGGAGAGTATTTGCTGACGCTAATTAACGACGTGCTCGATCTCTCTAAAATCGAAGCGCAGAAGATGGATCTGCATCCCCACCCGTTTCAGCTGCCCAGCTTTTTAGACAACCTGCTAGACATTTGCCGCATTCGGATTAGCGCCAAGCCCATTACGCTAGACTACGAAGCCCGCTCCTCTCTGCCCCAGATGGTTAAGGCCGATGAAAAGCGGCTGCAGCAGGTGCTGCTCAATCTGCTGGGCAATGCCGTCAAGTTTACAGAAACCGGGCGAGTCACGCTGAGGGTAGGGTATGTCACCCCTGAAGCGTCCGGTATCGACCCCGACCCTGGGCCTGACGGGCTGTCTGCGCCTGAGGCCCCCGGTGCCCCGGTGCTACGCTTTGAGGTAGAAGATACGGGCATTGGCATCGCGCCCGAACAGCTAGGGCAAATCTTTGACCCCTTTCACTGCGTTCCCGAGGTCAATCGTCGCACCGAGGGCACGGGGCTGGGGCTGGCGATTAGTCGTCAGCTGGTGCAGCTGATGGGCAGCGATATTCACGTTCAGAGTCGTCTGGGCCAGGGCAGTCGGTTTTGGTTTGACCTCAACCTGGAGGCGCTAGAGCAAAACGGGGCAAAACCAGCGGTGGCCTCGGGGGCGATCGCGGGGTACAAGGGCGATCGCCGCACCATTTTGGTCGTTGACGACAAAGGCTACAATCGGTCCGTCCTGAGCAGTCTTTTGGTACCCCTGGGCTTTGAGGTGATTGAGGCTGCCGATGGCCAGGTCGGTCTAGACCAGGCCCACCAGCACCGCCCCGATGCGATCCTAGTCGATCTGGTGATGCCGCTGATGGACGGGTTTGAAATGGTTCGTCGCCTGCGCCAAAGCCCTGACCTGCAGGGAACCAAAGTGATTGCGGTTTCGGCCAGCGTGCTAGAACTGAACCCGCGCCTGAACCAGGACGCCCACTGCGACGATTTCTTGCCCAAGCCCGTGCACGAAACCGCCCTCCTTACCATGCTGCAGGCTCACCTGGAGTTAGATTGGGTGTACGCTGCCGATGACTCACCCCCCCCGCCCCCTAGAGATGCTCTTAGACTGCCCACGGCCCCGCTGTCGGCAGATGCTATCCCGTCGGCCTCAGACCTCAATGCCCTGCTAGATCTGGCCCGCCAGGGCGACCTCAAGGCGGTTGTGGCCTATACTGAGCGGCTCGACACGGTAAACCCCCGGTGGACCCCCTTTACCGCTCAACTCAGACAGCTGGCGATGAGCTATAAGGGAAGACAGGCGATCGCACTGATCCAACGTTATCAATCACCATCATGAGCCAGGAGCAGGCCCAGACCGAAACCATCCTCGTTGTAGACGACACCCCCACCAACCTGGAGGTGCTGTTCGATTTTTTGAGCCGTGCCGGTTTTAAAGTACTGTTTGCCGAAGACGGAGAAAGTGCCCTAGACAAGGCACACTATGCAGTTCCCAGCTTGATTTTGCTGGATATCTTGATGCCGGGCATCGACGGCTTCGAGACCTGTCGTCGCCTGAAAGCCAGTCCGGACACCGCCGCCATCCCGGTTATTTTCTTGACGGCCCTGACCGATACGCCCGATAAGATCAAGGGGTTTGGTCTGGGGGCCGTTGATTTTATTACCAAACCGCTACAGTACGAAGAGGTGCTGGCGCGGGTCAATACCCACCTGCGCTTGCAGGCGCTGACCCGGCAGCTCCAGGATCAAAATCGCCGTTTAGAGCACGAAATTCAGGAGCGCAAGCAGGCCGAAGCCGCCCTCAGGCAGCAAAACCAGCGATCGCATCTGTTCGCCAGCGTCATCCTCAAAATTCGCCAATCGCTGCAAATTGACGATATCCTGCAAACCTCGGTGACGGAGGTCAAAACCATTCTCCAAGCCGATCGAGTGCTGGTTTACCGCCTCTGGCCCAACGGCACCGGCAGCGGTGTAGCCGAAGCGGTGGAGCCCGGTCTACCGCAGGTGATGGGCGTTACGTTTCCTGAAGAGATATTTCCCGAAGAGATCAGGTCCGAGTACCTGCGGGGCCGCATTCGCACCCTCAACAATGTTCATCTAGACGAAAACGTACCGGACTGCCTGGTCGATTTTTTGCGGCAGTTTCAGGTGCAGGCCAAGCTGGTGGTGCCGATTCTCACCCAGGGTGACCTGTGGGGGCTGCTGATTGCTCATCAGTGTTTTACGCCACGCACGTGGACGACCTTCGAGACTGAGTTGCTCCAGCAGCTCGGCAATCAAATGGCGATCGCGCTCACCCAGGGCCAGTTGCTCCAGCAGGAGGTGGCCCAGCGTCAGGAGCTGGCTCGCTCCAACGACGAACTACAAAAATTTGCCTACGTGGCCTCCCACGACCTACAGGAGCCGCTGCGCATGGTCACCAGCTACCTGCAACTCCTGGAGCGCCGCTATCGGGGTCAGCTCGACACCGATGCCGACGATTTTATTCGGTTTGCCGTTGATGGTGCTCTGCGGATGCGAACGCTGATCAATGACCTGCTCACCTACTCTCGGGTGGGCACCCAAGGCCGAGCCTTGGAGACTACCAGCAGCACCGGGGCGGTTGAGCGAGCGATCGCCAATCTAAAAGTGGCCATCGACGAAAGTGGGGCTACTATTACCTATACCGATCTACCCCAAGTGCAGGCCGACCCCACTCAGCTCACTCAGCTGTTTCAAAACTTGATCAGCAACGCAATCAAGTTTCGCGGTGAAGCGCCAGCTCAAATTGTGATTGAAGCCAATCAAAAGGAGGATGTGTACCAGTTTTCGGTCCAAGATAATGGCATTGGCCTTGATCCTGACTATGCTGAACAAATCTTCGTGATTTTCCAACGGCTTAACAATCGAGTTCACTACCCAGGTACAGGGATTGGACTGGCGGTTTGCAAAAAAATTGTTGAGCGTCACGGCGGCATGATTTGGGTGCAGTCTAAGCCAAATCAGGGGGCAACCTTTTACTTCACCATGTCAGCGGGAGGCGGAAGCTAATGGTGATGAGTAAACCTATAATCAACTCTCTAACTCCAATCGAAATTTTGCTGGTAGAAGACAACCCTGGCGATGTCCGGCTCACCCAGGAAGTCTTGAATGAAGGCGAGGTTTGCAGCCATCTCAACGTAGTCGATGATGGGGAAAAAGCGATCGCTTTTTTAAACCATCACGCCCCCTACTACCATGCGCCCCACCCC
>JBARVK010000318.1:0-1665 GCA_049646225.1 Nodosilinea sp. | reverse complement strand
AAAATCCCCAGCGGGCGATCGCAAAACTCAAACAGCACCAGCCACTGCCCATGGCCCGCATCTTTTTGGCGGCCCTTACCCTAGACGACGCCACCCCCGAAGAATTTCGACTGGCTCTAGAAAGCGCCGCCCAGGCCGAATTGCCTCTACTGAAGCGATTCCAAACGCTGTTTGAAACCGTTGTGGGTGTGGCTCCGCTGCTGGGCCTGCTCGGTACCGTACTGGGCCTGATGCAGACCTTTTCAACTCTGCGCCTGGGTGAGACCAGCGGCCCCGCCGCCACCGGGGTCACCGCCGGGGTGAGCGAAGCCCTAATTTCAACCGCAGCCGGGCTAGTAGTGGCCCTGGGGGCGCTGCTGCTGGCTAACCTATTCCAGGGGTTGTACCGTCGCCAGCGAGCATTTATTCAGGCCGCCGGGGGCAAGCTTGAGATTCTCCATCGCCGCGCCCAGCGCCAGGGCACCCCTAACTCGACCGTTTTTCTACCGGGGCAGAGTCCGTGATGGATCAGCCGCAAGCGTCCGCCCCATCCCAAACCGCCTCCCTGATTGTGCTAGGAGCTGGGGCAGCTGGGCTATTTGGGGCGATCGCCTGCGCCGAAGCCAATCCCAATGCCGCTATCCACGTTTTTGAGGCGGGCCGCGAACCGCTAGCCAAGGTGAGAATTTCGGGCGGCGGGCGCTGCAACGTCACCCACGCCTGCTTTGACCCCGCTCTGCTGGTCACCCATTACCCGCGCGGCGGCAAGGCCCTGCGCGGCCCCTTTAGCCGATTTCAGCCCCAGGATACGGTGGCCTGGTTTGAGCAGCGGGGAGTGCGGCTCAAAACCGAGGCCGATGGCCGCATGTTCCCGGTCACCGACGACTCGGGCACCATTGTCGACTGCCTGCTGGGGGAAGCGCGGCGGCTGGGCATTCGCATTCACACAGGCCAGGCGATCGCCCAGGTGCAGCGCGCCAGCGATGGCTTTGAGCTGACGACGCGATCGGGGCAGGAATGGCGCTGCGATCGCCTGCTGCTGGCAACTGGCAGCAGCCCAGGCGGCTACCGACTGGCCCTCAAGCTCGGCCACGACCTGGTGCCGCCAGTGCCTTCACTGTTTACCTTCAACGTGCCCGACCCGGCCCTGCGCGAGCTGGCTGGGGTGTCAGTCGAAACCGTGCAGCTGCACCTGGCGCTAGAAGATACTCCTGCCCTAACCCAGAGCGGCCCGCTGCTAATTACCCACTGGGGCCTGAGCGGTCCGGCGGTGCTCAAGCTCTCGGCCTACGGGGCGGTGGGGCTGCACCGCCAGCGCTACCGAGCCATGCTGACCGTAAACTGGCTGCCCGCCCTCAAGCCAGACCAGGTGCGGCAAAAGCTACTGGCCCTCAAGCAAGACCAGGGCAAGCGCCAGGTGGCCGCGTTTTCGCCCTTTCCAGAGCTATCGCGGCGGCTGTGGCAGTACCTGGCCCAGCACCGAGCCAACCTGGACACCCGGCTGAACTGGGCCGACCTGTCTAAGGCCCAGGTGCAGGGGCTGGTGAACGAGCTGACGAGGGGAGACTACGCGATCGCAGGCAAAGGCGTTTTCAAAGACGAGTTTGTCACCTGCGGCGGTATTCCCCTGGCCGAGGTCAACTTCAAAACTTTAGAAAGTCGCTGCTGTCCGGGACTGTATCTGGC
>JBARVK010000317.1:0-1591 GCA_049646225.1 Nodosilinea sp. | reverse complement strand
AGGCCCATTTCGAAGGCGGTGTCGGGTAGCTCTCCCGCTAGATATTTACCGGGTTCAAACATGCGCCCAGGAGTAAAGCACACCTGCCGCAGTTCCACCACTTCTTCACGCAAAAACATGGTGCGTGATAAACGTCGTTCCAGGCCCATAGCGGTCTCCTATTCGTCTAGCTGCCAGAGTTCACGGTTGTAGTTTTCATCCAGGACGCGCTTGGGGCGCAGAATTAGGATGATCTTGCCCAAGATGGGGCTTTCGATCGGGCTGGGCGACCAGGTCAGCGTTAAATGGTCACCCTCGGCGGTGAGAAAGTAGCCGTCGTCGTCCCAGGTGCGATCGCTGCGATCGACCACCACCAGCACCGTCTCGTTGGGCGCATCGGCGGGGTAATTGGGCAGCTGGCGCGACTGGACCAGCAGACCCACCGGGTCTTCGGCCCGAAAAATCACCTGCCAGCCGGGCACCGCGATCCAGGCGCTCGCTCCGCTGGCGATGACCATGCTAAAGGGTTCCTCGGGCACCACCACCGGCACGGCCTTGAGATCGTCTACGGTCAGGGGCATTTGTCCCACCACGGGGATCACGCGCGGCAGCTCGCTTTCAGACTCAAGCCGATAAAAGGGCAGGCGGGGGGCAGGGCGGTCTTTGACGACGGTGAAGTCAGTCAAGAGCTTTTCGATGTGCTGGCGGGCACTGGGGCTTTCGGCAAAGCGCAGCCCCTGGGCAATTAGCCGAGAGCGGCCTTGCATGTCGTCGTTTTGGCGGGCCAGCTTCCAAAAGTGGTAGGCGATCGCATCTCCTGGCCCATCCCCAAAACCCGGCGGCGTTTCTTTGCGGTAGGAGTACTCTTTAATCGGCTTGACCAGATCCCGCATCTGCTCGGAGTCGAGGCCGTGCTGCAAAACAAAGTCAGCTGTGCGGGCGCGATCGCCCTGGGAGAGCACCCGCAGTTCGTAGAGCGTATCACTGCCCTGCTGGGTAAAGTGGGTCTGGGTCGGGTCTGCTACCCCTGCCTTAAGCATCGATTGGTAGACCTGCTCGGCTACCACAATCTGGTTTTGCTGAATGGGCTCAAACCCCGTTTCTTCAAAAATTTGCTGGGGGTTTAGTCCTGCCTTTTGCAGCGCCTGGCAGCCCTGAGCCCAATTGACCCAGGTGCCTTGCTTGCGCCGCAGCTGCAGCAGGATATCCTGTACCGCATCGGCATCGGGAGGAGAAGAACCGGGAGAAACCATCATCGCGATCGCCACGTTACTGCTACATTCTCCCTGACTCTATCGCGGATGGCTGCCCTTCACCGCTACGGCGAGACAAAAAATAGGGCGAAAGTTGGGGTTGACGATAGCACCCGTCTTACGTCACTATTGTTGATGCGATTAACGCAGCGGTTAAACGCATTTGGGGCTATAGCTCAGCTGGTAGAGCACTTGCATGGCATGCAAGGGGTCAGCGGTTCGAACCCGCTTAGCTCCATTAAAAAAAAAGGGGTCGGTCAATACGACCGCCCCCTTTTGTTGCTGGTTAAGGAGCTGTTTTCAAGACAGGGGCTAGAAGGTGTAGCCCAGACCAACGGAGCCATTGACCTCGGTGTTGT
>JBARVK010000316.1:0-7645 GCA_049646225.1 Nodosilinea sp. | reverse complement strand
AAAGACAACCTCTTGCGATCGTTCGTAAGTACGATCGCGTTATAAAAATAGGACCAAATCAGCGGGCCAACTGCCACCCCCGTAGGGCAGAAATGATTCAAAAGCAGAGCTAAATTGACTCTAAAGGCATCAAAAGGCCTATTTCCCTGGCCTCACAACGGGTTGATTGCCCCTTACCGCAAGCGGTCAGGTTTCTGCAGCGAGCTTACAGGTATCTTCGTTTAGCGGATGTAGGGAGATGGCCTGGGTTCAGCTCAGTAGAAACTTGGGACAATCGGTTGTACAGATGTCGGTGTGGCTGAATAGCCGTGGGAATGGGCCAGAATACCCTACTAAGGGTGGGGAAATCCACGCCTGCTAGGGGATTTTTCCACTCGTTTAGCTTGTCATAGTAGAGATGAGGCGCTAGTTACTGTGCTTAGGATATGGATTACTAGAATCGGCAAAGTCTGAACGCGCACTGGTACACAGCCGTTGCTCACAGACTATTGCAACCTGTCCTCTCCAAGCTAGCGCTAGCTATTGCCGCTGATTTCTACTCGCTAATTTGTCTAATTTTTCGATCGCAACATCCCCCACGATTTCCACCACTCAACCGGCCTCTATCACTACCGCCTACCGCACCCAACGGTGGATGCCAGAGCAGGTATTGTTTAGCCCCGCCGCCCTGGATGAACCCTGGGGCCAGCAAATTCTTCAGCGGGTGCAGGCGCTCGATCTGCCCGTCGAGTACCTGAAGCACAACCGCATTACCGGCCTGCGCGGTGAAACCGAGCGCGACACCTACGCCACTGCAAAGCGGACCCTGGCGGTGGTCACGGCCCCGGCAGGCCAGCTCAAGCTAACCCCAATTCCGCCCTCCGCTGACTGGCAATTTCACCTGGCCCAGGGGTGTCCGGCCCACTGTCAATACTGCTACCTGGCCGGTAGTTTGCAGGGGCCACCCGTCATTCGCGCGTATGCCAACCTGCCGCAGATCCTCGATAACCTAGCCCAGTACGAAAAGCCCGACCAGCCCACTACCTACGAAGTGAGCTGCTACACCGACCCCCTGGGCATTGAGCATCTGACCGGCAGTCTGGCGGAGTGCATTCGCTACTTTGGCAGCCGCGAACGGGGCCATCTGCGCTGGGTGTCGAAGTTCGACAACGTGGACGATTTGCTGAACCTACCGCACCACGGCCACACCCGCTGCCGCTTCAGCATCAACGCCGCCTCGGTGTCGCGCTTTTTAGAAGGGGGCACCGCCTCGGTGGCTGAGCGCCTGCGGGCGATTCGCAAACTGGCCCTGCCGGTAGAGCAGGGAGGCGGTGGCTACCCGGTGGGCTTTGTGGTCGCGCCGATTATGCCGCTGGAGAACTGGCGGGAAGAATATACCCAGCTTTTAGACGATGCCGCCGCTGCCCTCGACGTTGACTGCGACCTCACCTTTGAGCTGATTTCTCACCGCTTTACGCCGGGGTCTAAGGAGGTGCTGCAGCAGTGGTACCCCAACAGCAAGCTGGATTTGGATGAGGCCAACCGCACCACCAAGCGCAACAAGTTTGGCGGCATCAAGTACGTCTACGACAAAGACACGATGAAAGAACTGCGGCGCTTTTTTGAGGAGGCGATCACCCAGCGCTTTCCTAAGGCCAACATTTTGTACTGGACTTAGAACCGATCCGAAACCCGGGTTTTTGGGTCTGGAGGAGAGAGGTTGCCGGGCTTCGGATCGGTTACGCCACTATTCTACGTAGACGCCGCTGACCCAGTTGCGCTCACCATCGACCTGCACCTGCATCCACTGGTTGCAGCCGCTATCCCAGGCTTCGCCCGTCACCACCACAGGGGTACCTCGATTGAGGCGATTTACCGTAGGGGCGTCAAGCCCTACTCCAGCCCGCAGGTGTACATCGTCAGCCACAATCTGTTTGACGTGGTGCTGAGCTGGTGCCAAGGCAATCAGCTCATAAAAGTAAAATCCTGTTGTCCACGAAGCATTTGGGCATACATTGGTGATCAGCGTTTGCTCCAGGGGGAGGTCTGGCTCTAGGTAGATGTTGACATTATCGATAGGGCCAGTGTCTACCTGTTTCTGTACAGCAACGTAGTTGCCGTGAATCCAGAAAATACCGGGTTCGCGATCGGTTGTGACCTGCATCCACTGGTCGCAGTTTTCATCAAAGGTTTCGCCCATTACCACGACCTGAGCAGCCTGGTTGAGGGTAAACGGCGAATTCGAGGCTCTGCTGGGGCGATCGCGCACGTTTATCCCATCACCAGTTATCTCAGCAGTCTTGTACTGCTCAGGAGCCAGGGCAATTAGTTCGGCAATGAGGTGGTTACCTGCCCAAGTGACCTCTGGACAGACCTCCTGCACTCTTTGATCCCCGAGATCTTCAGGAGCATCGGCCAGCGTATTGCCGTGCATCCAAAACACACCTTGGTCAGTTTGTACCTGCATCCACTGGTTGCAGCCGCTATCCCAGGCTTCGCCGAGAATACTGACGCGATCGTCCTGCCGCAGCTTAAACGATGCCTGTTCGGCCTCAAAGCCGACACCAGCATATACGTCAGCTATGTCGCTGCTAACCACAGCAGCCCTGTACTGGTTGGGGGATAGCGCTATACGCTCGTAGAAGTTGAATCCCCGAGTCCAAGCGGGCTCACCAGGGCACTGGCTCGGCACCAGCGGGGGTTGCTCTTGGGCATCGGCCATATGTTGAACCCAGCCAGCAGTTGACAGGATGACAGCACAAGCTGACACCCCCGTTGCAATGGGCTTAAACATGGTAGTTCACCTGAAATAATACGTAAGATAGTCGGGCAATAGGTCTACGGGCTTAGGGATCACAGGGGACGTTAGCATCCTCTAATTCTGGTGCTCCAAAACTGCTGCACTGCTACAAGGAGTGGCTAAAGCATCGTTGAGAAACGGTGCACCACAATTCAGCAAATGCTCTGGAAAATTCAACTTAGCCGCCCACAGAAATAGTGCGGGTTTGCGCTAATCTGTGACAGATGCATCGAGCGCAACGCTTAACCAGTTCGGCAGTACGCGTCTATGGCTGAGACAGGACAGGGAGAACAGCTGATTGGAAAGCGCTACCGGGTGCTGCGGCAGCTCAGCCGAGGCAGCTTTGGTGATACCTACTTGGCCGAAGACATCCACCGCTTTCAAGAACTCTGCGTGCTCAAAGAGTTTAACCCCCAGGTGCCGGGCAAGCTGGCCATGGACAAGGCCCAAACCCTGTTTGAGCGCGAGGCCAACATTCTCTACCAGATCAATCATCCCCAGGTGCCCCGGTTTCGCGAGCTGTTGCGGGAGGGGGAACGTCTATTTTTGGTGCAAGACTACGTGGAAGGCCCCACCTACCAAGAACTGCTCGATCGCCGCCGGGCCTACAACGATCGCTTTAGCGAAGCCGAGGTGGTGCAGTTTTTGATTCAAACCCTGCCGCTGCTGCAGTACCTGCACAGCATTGGCATTGTGCACCGCGACATCTCGCCCGACAACCTGATTCAGCGCAACGCCGACGGTCGCCCAGTGCTGATCGACTTCGGCGGCGTCAAGCAACTGGTAGTGAATGTGCGCCACCAGCTTGGGGTAGCCCAGCCCTATCAGGCCGCCGATGGCACTATCACCCGACTGGGTACCGTAGGCTACGCCCCCGACGAACAGCTAGAGTCGGGTCAAGTTGACCCCACCACCGACCTCTACGCGCTGGGGGTAACGGCCCTGGTGCTGCTGAGCGGCCAAGACCCGGAGGCGCTCTACGACGATCGCCGCGATCGCTGGAGCTGGCCCGAGCAGTTAGAGCTATCAAATACCCTGCGCCAAGTGCTGACTCGCCTGGTAGCCCAAAACCCTGAGGACCGCTTTCCCTCGGCGGGGCAGGCCCTAGCGGCACTCAATCTGGCCCACCCTGACCCCCTCTCCACCGCCTGGGCACAGCCGATGCCAGTGCGCATGCAGCCTGCCATACCGCCGCCGCCGCCAGTCCCCACGGTGGCGGTAGCCCCGCCCCGCCCTTATTCCCCCATGGCCCACGACCCGACCGCCACCGTGGCTCCACCGCCGCGGGCGGTGCCTGTGCAAAAAACCTCTTCGGGGTGCTGGCCTGCCCTGGCAGGGCTGCTGCTCACCGTCGGCATTGGTGGGGGCCTATGGTGGTGGCTCGACCCCCTGAGCCAGTTGGCTGACAATGGTTCCGGGGTGGTTTCCCCCGACGGCAGCGATGTCGGCAATCCCAACTTGAGCGAGGTAGAGCGCGATCGCAAGCAGGCCCTACGCGATCGCGCCACCGACCTTGGCATTGACTGGGCCTACCTGACGGCCCTCACCGACCAGCTCTTCTACGAGCAAAATCCCAGCCGCCAGGGCACTCAGCTCACCGATCAGCCCGCCGATGAACCGCTGCGGGCCGAGTGGGACGCGATCGCCAGCCGCAATCTCGACCTGATCGAGGCCAACCTTAGCACCGAGGCCCGTAGCAAATTGGGCCGTTACAACCCGGCCGACAGCGATCGCTGGCAGCGCCAGGTCAATGCCCGCTTTGTCAGCAGCACCGCCCTTGACGATTTGGCCGACGCCCGCTTTGGCCAGCTATTTCCTGACCGAGTCAGAGATGGTTTTGTGGAAACCCCAGTCGACCAGCTCTGGTTTGCCCTAGCCCAAGACCAGGTCAATGCCCTAGAAAGCGGCGATCGCCTCACCGAAATTACCTTCGAGCCGGGCACGTTTAGCCAGCAGCAGCAAGGCACCCTCGATCCTGGTGCAGGGCAGGTCTACATTCTCAACCTCAGCGCCGAACAGCTCCTTCGCCTCAACCTCCAGGCTCCGCCCGACAGCACCCTATTGTCGGTCTATGTACCGGTGCCTACCGACACGCTGCCCCATATTCTGGCCGATGCCGACCAAACCACCTGGGCTGGCGAACTACCCCAGTCGGGCTATTACGAAGTCGTGGTGGTCTCTCGGGCCAGCGGCCCCGTTCCCTATAACCTCACCGTCGCTGTTGACAACGTCATTGACGACATTATGAACCGCCCCGATCCGCCTGAAAAAAACAACTGACGACGACACAAACACGCATTGGCCTGAGCCATCGTGCCGGTCTCCGCCAAAGCCCGGTAGCCTAGCGTACCAAATGTAGGCTAGAGCTGATGCTAGCCCCAGGTGACTGGGCAGACTAGAGGGTGCTAGTGCATTTATGGTTATGCGCTCATGAGCTTATACCGTCAGGCCCATCCCCTAGTCGCTTCGAAGGCAACCCCATTGACCTATTCCGCCGCGCCTAGAGCCTATCTGATTGGGCTCTCAACCTTCCAAAAGCAGCCTCTGCTGGGCGACTATGAGCAGGGCAGCCTGCGTCTCAATGACTGTGGCCTGATTGTGGCCGATGAATGGGCTCGCTCCGCCGCCAATCGCAAAGGGATTGCCATCGACGCCTGGAGCATTACCCCTAATCGGCTCGACAGCATTGTCTTTTTACAGGTGCCGCTCACCCCGACCGCCGACTTACCCGACAGCTGGGTACCACGACTGGGCAGCCCAAAACCTTGGATACTATCGTCATTTATCGCCAGTTTTAAGGCGGCTGCGGCCAAACGTATCAACCTGCGGCTGAATCAAGTTGGTCAGTCGGTGTGGCAACGCAACTACGACGAGCGCCTGATTACCGACGAAGCTCGCCTGTCCCAGCTACGCCAGCAGTTCCAGGCCGCGAAGTCCTAGTCTCTGCGGCGCACGTTTGAATATCTCTTTGAGCTAGGGGCTAGAGGAGCTAGAGGGCCGAAGGTCGTCCCAGCCATAGAGGTAATTCTATCGGTAGGGGCTAGCTGCCCAGTTTGGCCTTGACTAGCGCCTGTACTTTACCGCCATCAGCCCGACCCTTGAGCTGCTGCATGGCGGGTCCCATCACCTTGCCCATATCTTTAGCCGATGTCGCCCCGGTTTTAGCCATCAGGTCGTCGATGACGGCTTCAATCTCGGCATCGCTGAGCTGCTGGGGCAAATACTCTGACAGAATCTCTAGCTCTTGAGCTTCTTGAGCAGCTAAATCGTCGCGTCCGGCTTTTTGGTACTGCTCGACGGAGTCTTTGCGCTGCTTAGCCAGCTGGGTTAGCACCTCTAGCTCTTGCTCAGGGGTCAGTTGGTCTTGCCCACTGGGGCGAACCAGCGTTTCTTTTTCGAGAATGACTTTTTTAATGCTGCGAACCGTCTCTAGGCGCACTTTGTCTTTAGCCTTCATGGCGGCTTTGATGTCGTCGCTAACGCGATCTTTTAGGCTCACTCGTGGCCTCCTTGCGCTTTTGGAACCTTCTCACTTTAACCGCTGACCGGGTGTTCGAGGAGGTGGGGAGTGGAGGAGGTGAGGGAGGTGGGGAAGGTAGGGAAGAAACCTATAGCTTCCTATCTCCTCCATCTCCCCTATCTCCTCCATCTCCCCTATCTCCTCCATCTCCCCATCCCTCTATCTCCCCTCATCCCTTCTCTACATCCAAACGTTCCAGCTGCTGGTTCAAAAAATGGATTAAGTCGGCACAGGTCAAAAACTCGGTTTCGTCGAAGTATTCGCTCATATCGAGGCCAAAGGTGGCGTGCACGTCTTCGCACAGGGTTAAGCTCCAGTCGAACCAGCACACGGCTGGGAAAGCCAGGTCTTCGACCAGGCGATCGCTGGGCTGGATACAGCCAACCTCCAGACCAGAGTAAGCCTGCAGCTGTTGATAGACAAATTCGACCAGGGGCCTAGACAGGGGGCAAGGCACCGCCGGCGGTGTCCAGTGGTAGTTGTACCACTCGTTGCGGGTGAGGCAGGGGCGCGATCGCAGCCACTGATTGACCCGCTGGCGGGCCATCATATCAGGGCTGAGAGCCATGTAGGTGGTCAGGCTATTGACAAAGTTTTTCAACGGTTGCCACAGTTTTTTAAACGTTGAACCCTCAGATGGCCTCTGGGGCTGGGCCTCTAGGCTTGGTTAGAGTGTGCCCAAGGTCATGGCTTAAGTCATAGTTTGGGGACGAATTAACCCAAACCACAGAGGCTGGCCAGCGTCGTCGCAAAGCCAGGGTAAGACACCGCTGCCGCCTCGGCCCGCTGAATCTGCAAGGGGCCTTGGGTGCGCAGGGCGGCAATCGCCAGGCTCATGGCAACTCGATGGTCAGTATAGCTATCGACGGTAGCACCCGTCAGCGGGGTGCCGCCGTGGATGGTTAGCCCATCGGCACGTTCTTCAATGCGGGCGCCCAGGCGGCTGAGCTGGCTGGCCATCACGGCGATGCGATCGCATTCCTTGACCCGCAGCTCTGCCGCATCGTCAATGGTGGTAGTACCTTTGGCAAACAGGGCCGCCACGGCCAGCACCGGAATTTCGTCGATCATGCGGGGAATGAGATCGCCGCTAAAGCTGGCCGCCTTGAGCTGGCTGTAGCGCACCCGCAGGTCGGCCACAGGCTCCCCGGTTACCTCACGGCGATTCTCTAAGGTAATGTCAGCCTCCATGGCCTGGAGGGCATCGAGAATGCCGGTGCGGGTGGGGTTGATGCCCACATTCTCAACCACCAAATCGGCACCGGGGGTAATCGCCCCGGCCACCAGCCAAAAGGCCGCCGAGCTAATGTCGCCAGGTACCACGATGGTCTGTCCGCTCAGGGTAG
>JBARVK010000315.1:0-8239 GCA_049646225.1 Nodosilinea sp. | reverse complement strand
GCCCCTCTGAGGTGCCCATCTGAATGAGTTCGACCTTGTAACCATCGGGGTCTTGCACAAAGGCAATCACCGTCGAGCCGTGCTTCATGGGGCCGGGCTCGCGTACCACCTGACCACCCTGGGCTTTGATGCGATCGCAGGTGCCGTAGATATCGTCTACGCCCAGGGCAATGTGGCCGTAGGCATTGCCCAAATCGTAGGACTCTGTACCCCAGTTGTAGGTCAGCTCTAGCACCGTGTGGTCAGACTCGTCGCCGTAGCCGACAAAGGCCAGGGTGAACTCGCCGCCGGGATAGTCTTTTTTGCGCAGCAGCTGCATACCAAGCACGTCGCAGTAAAACTTGAGGGAGCGATCGAGGTTGCCGACCCGCAGCATGGTGTGGAGTAGTCGCATAGTGAAGGGTTCTCTCGTAGTTGTCCTTTATTATTATGGCTACCGCTGTGGTTCGGTTCTATTGTGGTTGCCCAACCATGGTGCGATCGCGGTCTCAACGAGTTAAACCATCGGGGTTTCAGACCTTTTTAAGCAAACTCGCGGTGCAGTCCAGTTCTCCGGCGCAGACCGGCTCCGGGAACGAAAAATGCTCTAGCACCTGGGGATGGATTTCGCCAAACTCCCCCACCCTCTGCCCGGCCATCATCACCGCAGCAGCACGTCCCGCAATGTAGTAGGGCGCGTTGCACACCGCCAGCTCGTAGCTCACTCCCAGCGCCCTGAGCATGGTCTGCATGTAGGCTTTAGCCGTGGTGAATGAGGCGCGGGCATCAAGGCTGGCAAAGCCCCAGCACTGGCTTTCTTGAATGTCTCCCGAGGCGATAAACCGCAGCACTTCTCCGGTTTCGTAGATGTTGATGGGTTTGGGAGCGCTGATATTGCGGGCCAAAATATCGAGCAGCCCCGCCTGTAGGGTGGGACGGGTCGCGCTGTAGGTGCGGCTCTTGGCGTTGCCGGTCTGCAAATAGGGAGCTACAAACAGATCAAGACCATCAGGATCGCTCAGCACATAGCTTTTAACTTCGGTCAGCTTCATGCGCTGGGCTAGATCGCCTACCTTAAACATGATCTGGCGCAGCGGGTCGGCTTCGCCCAGGTGAAACTTAACCGCCAGCGGTTCGGCCTGAAGGGTGGTAATGCCCAGGGCCACCAGCAGATCGCCTGCGATATCCACCTGGCTCAGCATATCGGTGCGGTAGGTGGGCACATGCACGACATCGGTGCCGCTAACGTCTAAATCCATGCGCGAGAGCACGTTGCCCAGGCTGCTTTTGGGAATGGCGGTGCCCATGATTTCGTTCAGGTACTTGGCCGAGAAGGGCACCGCGCGACGGGTGAGACTGGGAGAAACGAAGGTTTCCTGGGGGGTAACAATCTCGACGGTTTGCACCTCCGCCCCGGTGTCTAAAAAGTTGTGGGCCAGAATGTTGGCGGTCTCCAGCACCGTTCGCCGCAGAATGCCGGTGACATCGATGAATAGGTTGCGGGTGCTGGCCGTTACCGCTCCCACCCCGGCTGCATTGATAATTGGCGGCATAGAGAGCACGGTGCCAGTACCATCGCGCAGGACCGGAGCATGGTGGTTGTCTTTGAGGGTATGGGCGTAGAGTTTGCCCGCCGGATGAATGTGCAAGATCTGCCGCGCGGTCATGGGTTGGGTGCTGTGCAGGGGCACAAAGGTGAGCTGATCTAGCGGCTCGGCACCGTAGGTTAAGTCGCCGCTGATGCGATCGAGGTCGTAGACGCCGATCGCAATTTTTTTGCGCTGGCGGCCAAAGGTTTGGGTCACTTTTTCCTGAAACTGTACCAGTACCTCTAGCCCGCCATCTTGCAGGTTGGCCCCGCGCACCACCAGGGCGGCGATGTGGGGCCGCAGGGGCTGCACCTCTGGCTGTACCGTCACCCTGCGCCCCGAAGTCGCTAGCTGGTCGGGGACCGACCGGGCCACCCCGTTAAAAATGTTGATGGCGCGGGTAAAGCCCTCTGCCGCCAGCAAGTCGGGCCGCTCGGCGGTGACTTCGACCTCCAGGGTTTGCTCGCCCAGGGTGGCGTCGAGGCCATAGTCAAAGGCTTGCTGGGCCAGCTGCTTTGGAAGGGTAGTGGTGAGCCGTTGCAGGTAGGCGAGGGGAAAGGTGACGGTGGGCATGGGGTGGGAATAGACGGATCATTCCCTAGGTTATCGGTTCTTGCGGATGAAAAGACATTACAAAAAGCCCTGTCTTACAGTCCTTCAAACAGAAGAAGTTGCAAGACAGGGTATTTTGCAAAGCTGATTTAGAAATGCTGCTGATGTTTCTGGTTAGATAGGAAAGGACTTTACTCCCTTACAGAATCAGCATGGCCATTGATGCTTTACATCAAGCCGTTTTACTACTACTTCTTAGAAACCAGCTCTTTGTCGCGCTGGTTGTTGCCTTCAAGCGCTTCACCTTCGATGAAGGAGCGCAGCATCCAGGCCATTTCTTCGTGCTCTTCCATTAGGCCGGTCAAAAAGTCTGAGGTGCCCTCGTCGTGGAACTCTTCAGAGGTTTGATCGACGAACTCGCGCAGGTTGCGAATGATTTGCTCGTGGTCAACAACCAGGCGCTTGACCATTTCGTTGGCGTTGGGCAGATCGCCGGGGTGCTCTTTGATCGAGGCATTTTTAAGGAAGCTGTCTGCGGTGCCGAGGGGGTAGCCATTCAGGGCACGCACTCGCTCGGCTACAGAGTCAATACTGATGGTCAGGGCTTCATAATGCTCTTCCCACAGCTGGTGCAGAGTGCGGAATTGAGGACCAACCACATCCCAGTGATATTTCTTTGTTTTAATCAACAGCAGGTAGGCATCGGCCAAAACCTTGTTGAGAATTTCGACAACGCCTTGGCGCTGCTGCTCGGATAGACCAATGTTAATGCTCATAGAATATTTGCTCTTTTTGATGATGTGACTGCGTTCTAGTCTATCTAACCGCAGCTACTCAAAAATCTCATCTACCCTCTGTAGGAACCAGGCCATGATCAGGCTCTTCCTTTGGAGTGTTTTCAGGCCATAAGTCCCCCATGGGTTAGATGTATAGGGAGGTCTTTAGTAATAGTTTGAGAGTCCGACGTTATTCGAAGCAGCTCTATAACACTATGGCTAGTTCATCTCCGCTGACCGGCGTGATTTTGGTAGATTGTGCGCGAGCCAATGCCCGTGAGGGCCTTGCGATCGCCGCCGAGCGGTGTGGCTATGGCGACGATACGGCAAAATTCCAGACGGCGCTGAGATCGGCCTGTAGTGAAATGAATGTAGAAATCGAGGGCCTTTCCGATCTCGAAGATGACGACCCGGCAGCGGTGCGGGCTGAACGAGGTATGAACGTGGCCCCAGACACGCCCAGCGATTTGTAAGTGATTTTTGACTAAACCAAATCTATTTTTTGGCACCCTAACCGCAGCGATCGCCTGCGGTTAGGGTGCTTTTAACTGGCTAGATCGAGGTGGTGACGTGGCGCTGGGTGAGGCGATCAAGCTGCTTCACCAGCAGACTAAGGAACAGGCCCACGTCGGTGACCACCCCGGTTGACTCCAGCGAGCCGCGATCGGCCAGCTTGGTGACCACCGCAGGGTTGATGTCAACGCAGACCATTTTGACCCCGGCGGGGGTCATATTGCCGACGCCGATCGCGTGCAGCATGGTCGAGAGCATCAAAATCAGGTCGCAGCCTTCGATCAGACGGGCATAGTCGGCCTGAGCCGCGATCAGATCCATTTTGGTATCGGGCAGGGGGCCGTCGTCGCGAATGGAACCCGCCAGGGAGAAGGGCACGTTGTTTTTGACGCACTCGTAGAGCACGCCGCGAGTCAGCACGCCCTGCTCAACGGCATTGGCAATACTGCCGCAGCGGCGTATGGAGTTGATCGCCCGCAGGTGGTGGCGGTGACCGCCCCGCACCGAGGTGCCCTGCTTCATGTCGACGCCGAGGGAGGTGCCGAGCATGGCCTGCTCGATGTCGTGGACGGCGATCGCATTGCCCCCCAGCAGCGCCTGCACGTAGCCCTCGCGAATCAGCCGCGATAGGTGGTTGCCGCCGCCGGTATGAATCACCACCGGGCCAGCCACCACGGCCACTTTGCCCCCCTGGTCGCGCAGCCGACGCAGATCCCACGCCACCTGTTCGACAATCAGCTCTACCCGGCGCTCGCTCGAAACGCCCGAGCCCATAAAGCTGAATTCTTCGGTGGTGGCGGCGGCACGGCTGCGGTCTTTGGTGCTGCGCACGCTGCGAATGCCGTCGTAACCCACAATCACCTGGTCGCCTATGGCCAGGTCGCGCAGCAGCTTGCAGACAGCCACCGGCTCCGACTCTGAAACCACAATCACACCGTCCATACGCTGGCCCTGCACCCGCACCCACTGACCCCGCACCCGCACCTCGGTAGGGTAAATAGTGGAGCTATAGAAGTCGTCGGGGGCAACCCCAGCCTGGGTAATGGTGACCAAACGGGCATCCTGCTGGTCTTCGGGCAGGGCTACTGCGCCCAGGTCAATCAGCTGGGCCATGATCTCATCCATCACCTCGCGATCGGGGGCTGAAACCCGAATCTCGGCTGATGAGGTGCTCTGGCGCTGCTCGCCCAAATCAAAGTTCAGCACCTGGAAGCTGCCGCCCCCTTCCATGATCAAATCTAGCGCCCGGCTGACCAGGCCCGAGTCGAGCAGGTGCCCGGTCATGGTGACGGTACGCGCCGGTAGCCCACCTTCTCTCACCGGTTCGGGGTGCAGCGGCTCGGTCACGCGCAGGGTGAGGCACTTGGCTGCGCCCCCCGCTTTTAGGAACTCAGTCAGGGGCGTTTCGACCACCTCAAAGCCAGCATCGACCAGCTGCGCCTTGAGCTCATCGCTGGCCTTGTTCATGATCACGGTGCGATCAATATTGACCGAGTTGCAGGCAAAGTTGATGGCGTCGGCTTCGTCGATCGCGATCCGCTTTTCCGGGGGCACCCGCATTTCAATTAGTCGGTTTGAGTAGGCGTCGAAGGCGGCGGGGTAATACAGCAAATACCCGCCCGTCAGGGGGCAAAAACAGGTGTCGAGGTGGTAGAAGCGCTCGTCCATCAGGTGCAGCGACAGCACCTCGATATTCAACCACTGGGCCACCAGCCCGTGGGAGTCGAGCTCGGTGCGAAAGCCGTAGCCCGCCCACAGCCAGCGCCCCTCGCGATCGAGCAGGGCATCGCCCGCGCCCTCAAAGGGCAAGTCTGGGGGCAGGGTAAACACCTGGTGGCCCTGGGCCTCAAACCATTCCTTAAAGAAAGGCTCTTCGCCCTGGCGCTCGGGGTGCAGAAAACGGCTCAGCACCACCTGGTTACCCAAGATCAGCCCCGCGTTGGCGGTAAATACCATATCGGGCCAGCCCTGCTGGGGCTTGACCAGGTCTACATCGGCGCGATCGGCGATGATTTGGTACAGATTTTGCCACTGCTCCTGGGCCAGTTCCATCGATGAGCGGTGAATGTTGCCCTCCATCCAGGGGTTGATCACATAGTCCACCTCGTAGTGGTGGGGGGCACACATGAGAAAGCGAATGGAGGAGGTCATAGGACAAGGCTGACAGTAGGGGGCTGAGGTGAGTAGGCAGGCGCTCAAACTAAATAGCGTTGAGAGCCAGCATATTATTTTAGGCCCTCAACACCGTTAGATAATTCAGTTGTCAGGAGTTCTAGAGATTAGGGTGACTGTTTGCGATCGCTACTGCCCAGCGGGCAAATCGGTAAAAAAGTGAGCCTCGGTGAGTCGATTGTTGGTCAAGATGGCGCTGGTCA
The DNA here is from genome assembly GCA_049646225.1 of Nodosilinea sp. Classification (GTDB taxonomy): domain Bacteria; phylum Cyanobacteriota; class Cyanobacteriia; order Phormidesmidales; family Phormidesmidaceae; genus Nodosilinea. The sequence goes on along the minus strand of JBARVK010000315.1, from coordinate 2,455 downwards.
AATGTCCGTGGCGCAGGCGCTGGGCCGTAGCCAGCTGCGCCTCATTCCCTGACGAGGTCGGTGCCCAAACGCTGTTGTCAGGAGCAGCGGCCCTCTGGGTCGATACCCTGACTGGCACTAGGGAAGCTCGATTAACCAAGTCTGCCGCTTCAGCATGATTGCCCGATGAGTCAAACCCTACCGCCAGCATAAAAGCGGCCAGACCAATGACCAGCGCCAGGCGAATATCGATCACCTGAAGTACCTGAATGACAAGGTCCTGGACAACATTCCAAAGGGTAGGAGATGACTCGGAATCGTTACGCAAGGTGAAGCTCCTCTTTAGCACGACTGACCCACTTCAAAAGATTCATCAGGGTCAGACCAGAGTGCCCAAACCGTAGAACCTTATAGGGATTTGACCGAAATGATCCATCAGCTGCAAGAGCACTATAGGAACATATCAATGGTTTCGCTTAGATTTGTTATACACATAACATCACAAAGTCACAAGATGTTAAGCATCACCCGCAGCGGCCCAGCATACCTGCGGAGAGGTTAAAACGAAGCTGGGGTAAGGGATTACAGCTTTTTGTAAAATTAGTCTATGAAAACATCTATTCCATAGATTCAAGTTTATGAAATAAGTAGTTCTACTTAATAGCTTTCTTTCGGCTAGGGGAAAGTCCCAATCTATTCCCTCCCACATTGGCGATAGCTAAGAGACTGACCTGGTGTTTCCTCAGCAAAACGGCAGCTAGGTGTGACCAGCGCGCTTTGACTTGAGTTGAGCAAAGCTAATCTTCAATGAATTAGAGAGGGTCAAGTGAGAGGGTGTAAATCCAGTTGCCGTCGCTCAGTTCTGACCAGTTGCCGGTAATACGTCCAGTGACGGTAACAATAGAGCCATTGGGAGCGCTTCTCACCGTGCCAAACTCAGGGCCGGGGCCACCATACACCGGGGCTGGGTTGCCATCGGTGACAACGCGCCTTTGGCTACTGCTGGGGGGTGGGTTAGTAGGGGCAGGGGTTGGGGATGGGTTAGTGGGGGCAGGGGTGGGGGTAGGGGTTGGCACCGGACTGGGCAGAGGGTCTGTAGCCTCATACAATGCCTCCCAGGTGTCACTATCAGCAGAGCCGGTAACGGAGAGACCGTTGAGGCGCTGAAAGCTGCGCACAGCAGCTTGAGTATCTTTGTCGAAGATCCCATTGATATTAGATTCGGACTGGAAATAGCCAGCTTGATGTAGCAGCCGCTGAAGCTCAATGATGTTGGTGTCTGGCAAAGGCGTGGGCGTGGGCGTGGGCGTGGGTGTGGGTGTCGGCGTAGGCTGGGGCGTGACGTTTTGAACGGGGCCACTGTACTGTAGGTAGCCGCTATCGACCCAGTTGCCGTTGGTTAGCTGAGCCCAGCCTACGTTAAATCGCCCCGTCAGAGGGATGCGGCTGCTGTTGACAAACTGCCCCACAACTGGGTACTCGCGACCCGGGCCAGAGCGAATGTTGAGGCCAAAATTAGGTGGGGTAATGACCGTGGCCAGGGTGCGATCGTCAATCAGGGGTGGATCTACAGGTACTGGCCCTGCGGGAGAGGCGCTGACCAGGTTGCCCGCCACCCAGGTGCCATCGACGAGCTGTACCCAGCCGTTGCGGCGATCCCCAGATACCTGCAGGCCGCTACCCCGGCGCACCCGTTCATAGATACCGTAGTTGGTACCGGGGCCCCAGCGCTTGTTGAGGGCGTACCCTGGCGGCGTAGCGACGTAGACGGTGCTGCCCCAGCCGCTGTCGGCCACCGCTGGGGTGGCCAAACTGCTGCCCAACACAATGACCCCTACTGCGATCGCAGCGGCAGATAACGTCCGTAGACCTTTATGCGCTGGCGGTGTCGCCAGCGGTGGCGGCTCTAGGTCGGTTTCCCAGACTAGCCACAGCAGGTTTTGGGCCAGGCTGTCCATAGGTCAACGGTGATGACGGAAAAATTGGACAAAACTACCTTGAGTGTAGCGGTTTTTGCTAGATCCCTGGCTTTTTCGAAGAAAGCGTTGCTCTGTTAAAGGTCTGCTCATGGGTCTAATAGCTGGTTTAAGTGGCTAGGGGCGGCACAATGAGCAGAGTAAGCCCGTAGCGACCCACCACAGTTACCCAACTCGACGGAGCTAGGGCAATCCCGGCATCGATGACGCCTTCGTAAACCCGTGCGGGCCAGTAGGTGCCTTGATAATAGACCCGCCCCTCTAGCTGAGCAGAAATAGGGCACTCTACCCGAGCCGCTTTTGGTTGATCAAACAGTTCTAGCGTGTGGGTCAGATTCATCGCTATCCTCCCAATGGTTTTCAGTTGAAGGGTCGTGTGCTGACTCGGTTGTGTGCTTATTCATAAGTGCTGCTCGGGTCATGCCTGTGACAGCCTGATTGAACGTGACGGTGCTCCACAGTCGGCGCGCTGATCTAGTTAGAGTCAGCCAGCCGTTGCG
>JBARVK010000314.1:0-7977 GCA_049646225.1 Nodosilinea sp. | reverse complement strand
TTACTACCCAGGTTAATGCTGCCAAAGGCCGGTGCCCCCTCAGCTACAGAGATATCACCCACTGGCGGGGCAACAGCGCGGGGCAAGAAGGGAGGAGCCTGCTGCATCCGAGGACGGGGTACCGGGGTGCCGTCGATGGGGACCTCGGGGTTGGGCACCAGCACATCGGGACTAGCCTGGGCTGGAACTTCTGGAACCGCCGCTGGGGTTGGCGTGGCTTGGGCTACCGCAGGAGCCGGTATGGTCTCCAGCTCAGTAGGTACAGGGGTAGGGGCCTGGGCGGTTTGGCCGTCGTTGCGGATAGAAAACACAACGCGATCGCCGCTAGAGGCCACTTCACCCACCGGGGTTTGGCCATCGCCATCGACGGTAACTCGCACGCTGTTGGCATCAAGGGGCACGACCGAAATCTGAGTAATGCCAGGGGCGGGGTTAGCCTGGGAAAAGCTGCCACCATCGGGCAGATTGAGCTGGGCTCGGGTAATATCAGCCACCAGGCTATTGCCCTGGTTGACGGTAAAAACATTGCTGTTGTCGCCACCCTTGGTCTCAAATACCAGATCGAGGCCGGTAGCAGTAGGGTTGAGGCGGACATTGGTAATACTGGTCACTGAAGCCAGGCCAGGCTGGGCAGCCAGGGCAACCAGGGCGCTGCCAAGTAAAATCGGGTGCAGGTTCATCAGGCGGTTCACGGTTCACTCCTCCATCACAGATGCGGCAGGGCCGCGCGGGGTTTAACTAGGCCAGGTCGGTAGATTGCGCCAAAAACGCGGCTATGGAAACGGGCTCCAAAGGGCTAACTTAACCCCCTTCAGGAGGAGGGACTTCGCCTTCGACGGGGGCTTCACCCTCGGCGGGGGCCTCAGGGGGCGGCGGTGTAGGCGGCACCGTTGGATCGCCAACGGGTACCAGTACTTCCAGGGTGAAGTCGGTCAGCAGCAGGCGGCTAATGCCCAGGAGCTGCTCTTCACTGGCTCCTTCTGGGGGCGGTGCAATGCTCTGCTGCAAATCTCGGATGATAATCAGTGGCTCTAGGCGCTCAATGTTGCGCAGGATGCTCAGGGTTTGGGGAAACAGCGCCTGCATCGATACATCTACGGTGTAGCGCTCTAGCTTGCCGTTGAGCTCCGCCGGGCCACCCTCTTCGGCTAGTATCACCGGGGGGCTGGGGTTAAACCGCAGCAGCTCAGAGGTGTAGAGCTGCCTTTGCAGCTGAGTCTCGCCCGGAAAGATGGTTCTAACCCGCTGAATTTGCTCGCGGTTGAGGCCTAGGGCGGCTAGCTGAGCGTTGTCGAGCCGGGCCGGATCGGCCCGAAGGACGTCGGCGATCGCGGCATTGCTGTTTTGAATTTGCTGGTTGATATCGAGCAGCAGTGTGTCAACGGTCTGCTCATCGCCCAGCAGGCTGTAAATGCCAACCCGCTGATCTAGAGCGGCGCTGAGATCAGCTTGCAGGCTGGCGCGGTCTTGCAGGCTAGCTCGCTGTTGGTCAACCTGGGCCTGCTTTTGTGCCACCTCGGCCTCAAGGGCGACCTTTTGCTCGCGGACGGGCTGAACGACAAAATTGTAGAGGGCAAAGGCCCCCAGCAGCCCTAACACAGCGATGCCAATTCCCTGCGCCTTTGGCGTTAGCTCAATGCCAAAGGCCGTTGGATAGGTCGGCCCTACCTGCTCTAGACCCTGGTTATCCTCACCGGGAAGGAAATCTCCTGTGGCAGTCATTCGATCACTCCTTTTTCTCTCAGGGCCCGCAGACGGGTTACTAAACCGACCGTACCCTGGCGTTCAAGCTCATCAATGAGCTGCGAGGCCGGGGTGCTGGTGATATTGGCACCGATACCGTAGTCGATCAAAAAGTCGGGGTCATCCACTGTGGCACCGGGGCAGCGCCCCTGAGTTTGGGGATCGAGCAGGGTCGGCTGCTGCTGGGCCTGGGTGATGGCCACGGTCTGGGACTGCAGCAGCGGCGATCGCTCCAAGACCAGGGCAAAGTCGTTGATCGAATCGTAGGAGCAAGACACCCCCTCGATCGAAATGCCCCCGGCTGGTGGCGGCACGACGTTGGGGTCCACCTCCAGGGGTGCGCCCGCCGTTTGATTGAGGCTGACAATCTGCACTCGGGCGGGGGTGCGGGTGCGAATATCTTGCAGTAGCGCGGACCAGGGGATGATGTCATCGAACACCGTCACAAAGGCGTTGTTCTCGGCCCGCACCAGGTCAATCTGCTGCTGAATGCCGCTGATCTCCTGGAGCTGGCTTTGCAGCGCCGCCGTCTCGGCGTCTAGCTCGGCACTGCGCACTTGGAGCTGATTCACCTGCCCGCGAGTGACGGCCCAGTAGCCGCCCACTAGCGCCAGGGGAATCAGCGCCGCCGCCAGGCCAATATATAGGGGCCTGCGATCGCCAGCTACCGTGGCCCCGCCCCGAGCGCGGGGCCTGGCATCAAAGACCCGAACTTCGCGGTCTTTGAGAAAGTTAATATCCAGACCGTACATAGCTATACCTCCCGCAGACCAAGGCCAATTACCGTCGCCAACCCAGCTCGCTGGCTCTCGGGAATATCTTCAGCCACATCTAGAGACAGGGCCGAAATCGGGTCAATCTGGCTGGCTGGCAAACTCAGCCGCTGGGCTAGAAACTCATCGAGCTGACCAATCGATGCCCCTGGCCCCGCCAGCAGCAGCTGGGCCACCTCCATGTCTTCACCCTGGTTGAGGTAGAAGTCAATGGAGCGGCGCAGTTCGTCCGACAGTTCGCCCAGCACCCGCAGCATGGCGGTCGTGCCAGGGTTGGTGCTGCCCATTTGGGGCGCACCAACCGTATCCATGGTTTGAATCGGTACCGTCATGCCCTGGAGCAGTTCGGTGTTGCGCGAGGGGGGCAGGTTCATGGCGCGGCTGAGGGCGCTCTGAATTTGAAAGGTGCCAATTGGGACGGTGCGAGAGAAGTGGGGTACCCCGTCAACCACAATCGAAATTTCGGTATTCTCAAACTCGATATCGACGACGGCGGCGGCCTCCTGGGGGGTAAACTGCCGCAGCTGCTCACGAATGGTGCGAATCAGAGCAAAGCTTGAGGTTTCGAGCACGTTGAGCGCCAGCCCCGCCTGCTGAAACACCTCTATATAGGGGTCGGTCAGATCTTTGCGTACCGCAACCAGCAGCACCTGCACCTTCTCAATGCCATCTTCGTCAACGAAGTAGCCCAGTTTTTGGTAGTCGACATCAGCCTCTTCCCGGGGGAAGGGCAGATAGAGGCTGGCCTCCTGGTTGAGCACCATCTCCCGCAGCTCTTCGTCGTCAAGCTCGGCGGGCACCGGTATAACGCGGGTAATGGCTCGCCCCGGAATTGCAGTGGTGGCCTGTTTAACCTTGAGCTTGCTTTCAGCCAGAACCGTAATAATGGCGTCGGCCATGGCGGCGGTGTCTAAAATTTGCCCTTCTTCATAGATTCCTTCGGCCAGCTCTACCGAAGCCAGGGTTTCTAACTTGAGGACGGTTCCCTGCTTTTTCAGCCGGGCCAAGTTGACTTTCTCGGGGGTCAGCTCGATGCCAACGCCCCGAGGCTTGCGACTAAAAATGGCTTTCAAACTATCCACGGCAGCATCCGAAAAACAGGTGGGTAACCGGAAAACCTGCCCGGTTTGACAACAACCAAGCAGACCCAAACGAGCCCAATGAGACCCCCATCAAACGCCCGTATTGGGCCATTTAGAAGGAATTGAGCGGCTCAGCAATCGTCCCTAGGGGAAAAGTGCTAACGAATGGTACACAATTTAATTTGGTTTTTCCACTTTTCTTGCTTAATCGCTAACCTTCTGGTCTTTTTGCAGATCATTTGCAGATCAAAAGAACCAATCGCCTGAACTCGCACCCAGTGGGGTCGCTACTGCTCCTGAAGAATACCAAGCCCGTATTAGCTGGGTATCACCAGCGATGTTACACACAATTCTGAAAAGTGAGCACTTAATATTGAGAAAATATTGCTTTAGACTCAACCTTCGTTCCCCTTGGAGTAACTGGCCATGACTGCTTCCCCGCTGCCCCTGGGCACACCCCTCAAGGCTGGAGCCCCTCGACTGCTGCTGCTGGGGTCGGGCGAACTGGGCCGCGAGGTGGCCCTAGAGGCCGTGCGGCTGGGGTTAGAGGTGATTGCCGTCGATCGCTACGACCATGCCCCAGCCATGGCCGTGGCCCACCGCCGCCACGTGATCGACATGCTGGATGGCGCTGCCCTGCGGCGGGTGGTGGAGCAGGAAAAGCCGGGGCTGATTGTGCCGGAGGTGGAGGCGATCGCCACCGATACCCTAGTTGCCCTGGAAGCTGAAGGCTGGCGGGTCATCCCCACCGCGCGAGCCACCCAGCTGACCATGAACCGCGAGGGCATTCGGCGGCTGGCGGCAGAGGAACTGGGCCTCAAAACCTCGCCCTTTCGCTTTGCCGGCACCGAGGCGGAGTATTTGGAGGCGATCGCGGCGATCGGCCTGCCCTGCGTGGTCAAACCCATTATGAGTTCGTCGGGCAAGGGCCAGAGCACCGTACGCAACGAATCGGAGGTGCTGGCGGCCTGGAAGTATGCTGGGGAGGCGGGTCGGGGCAAGAGCGATCGCGTCATTGTGGAGGGCTTCGTGCCCTTTGACACCGAGATCACCCTGCTAACCGTGCGGGCGATCGACGGCACCCACTTCTGCCCCCCCATTGGCCACCGGCAGGAGGCGGGCGACTACCGCGAGTCGTGGCAGCCCTGCGCCCTGCACCCCGATACCCTGTCCGCCTGCCAGGAGATGGCCAGAGCCGTCACCGATGCCCTGGGGGGCTGGGGTCTGTTTGGCGTCGAGCTGTTTATCGCTGGCGCACCCGATCAAGCCCAGACCGTCTACTTTAGCGAGGTCAGCCCCCGCCCCCACGACACCGGCATGGTGACAATGGTGAGCCAGCACCAGTCGGAGTTTGAGCTGCACGTGCGGGCGATCGCGGGCCTGCCCATTGGTGAGATTTCCTTAGTGCAGCCAGGGGCCTCGGCGGTGATCTTGGCGGCTGGCCAGAGCGACAACCCCCAGTATTCCGGGCTGGACCAAGCCCTCCAGGTGCCCACCAGCAAGGTGCGGTTGTTTGGCAAACCCGTCGCCCACCCCAACCGCCGCATGGGGGTAGCCCTGGCCCTGGGCGACACGGTGGAGGAGGCCAAGGAGCGGGCGATCGCCAGCGCCAGCGCCGTGCAGGTCATTCTGTAGACGCACACATTAGTTGCTAGATTGGTCATCTAGATCCACCAATGCCGTCCACTTTAAGAGAAAATAAACAACCGTATTGCAGCCGTCGATTGAGGAGGATTCCTTCGTAAGCCGAATCCTCTGGTAGGGGCATTGCACTGCAATGCCCCTACGTCGAACCTGCCCTACTCGACCCGTCCTACTGGAATAGACGGCTGAGCGAGGTTGACTGTACTGCGGTAGCCCTATCCCCGGAAACTCCATGAGACTACGTTCCTCTGCCCGCTTTGGTCTGTTTGCCCTGCTGGGGGTAATGATGAGCTGGTTGGTCGCCTGCGGTAGCGGGCAGCCCACGGCTACCGCCCCCGCCGAGGGTGGCGCTCAGGAGGTGGAGTTCTGGACGATGCAGCTCCAGCCCGACTTTACCGAGTATTTCAACGGGCTGATTGCCGACTACGAGGCCCAAAATCCTGGCACCACCGTACGCTGGGTCGATGTGCCCTGGGCCGACATGCAGAGCAAAATTCTCACCGCCGTCACCGCCGGTACCGCCCCCGATGTGGTCAACCTCAACCCCGACTTTGCCGCCCAGTTAGCCAGCCGCAACGCCTGGATGCCCCTGGATGACAGCGTGCCCGCCGAGGCCCAACAGGTCTACCTGCCCAACATCTGGCAGGCCAATACCCTCAACGGCCAGAGCTTCGGCATTCCCTGGTACCTGACCACCAACGTTACCCTGCACAATCAGGAGCTGCTGGATGCCGCCGGGGTTGAGCCACCCACCACCTACGCGGAACTGGCCGAGGTGGCCCGCCAGGTGAAAGACAAGACCGGCAAGTACGCCTACTTCACCACCTTTGTGCCGGAAGACTCCGCCGATGTGCTGCAATCATTTGTGCAGATGGGGGTGGAGCTGGTAGATGACCAGGGCCAGGCTGCCTTCGATACCCCTGCAGGTCGCGCCGTGTTTCAGTACTGGACTGACCTCTACCAGCAGGAGCTACTGCCCCAGGAGGTGCTGACCCAGGGGCACCGCCGCGCCATCGACCTCTACCAGGCGGGCGAGGTGGCGCTGCTGTCCACCGGGGCTGAGTTTTTCCCCACCATTGAGGCCAACGCCCCAGATATCGCCGCCGTCACCGGCAGCGGCCCCCAGATTACGGGCGACACCGGCAAAACCAACGTCGCGGTGATGAATGTAGTCATTCCGGCCAGTACCGACGTGCCCGATGCGGCGATCGATTTTGCCCTGTACGTCACCAACGATGCCAACCAGCTGGCCTTTGCCAAGGCCGCCAACGTGCTGCCCTCGACAACGGGGGCGCTGGAAGATGACTACTTTGCCGCCGAGGGCACCAAGGGGGTAGAAAAGGCGCGATCGGTCAGCGCCGAGCAAATGAATCAGGCCGAGGTGCTGATTCCCGCTATGGATGGGGTTAAAGACCTGCAGGCGATTATTTATGACAACCTGCAGGCCTCCATGCTGGGTCAGAAAACCGTTGATGAAGCGGTTAGCGATGCCGCTGAGGCCTGGAACGCCCGCTGAGGTGTATCCCCAAAAAGAAAGGTGATCAGAAAGCATCCTGGTAAATGGCGTGCAGATCCTCCTCCGTGACAGGCCGAGGATTTAACGGGTGACAGCCATCCTGGATGGCGACAGCCACTAGTACATCGAGAGCATCGGATTTGACGCCCACATCGCCCAGGGAAGCCGGTATACCGATGGACTCTGAGAGTGCCACGATCCAATCCACCAACGCCTGGCCATCGGTAGCCTCCGGCTTTACGACCCTGGCCATCCGCAGAAACCGCTCCGGTTCTGCCGACGAGTTGAACCGCATCGCTGCGGGCAGCATGATACCGTTGGCCAGGCCGTGGTGCATGTCGTAGACCGTGGAGAGGGCATGGGCGCAGGAGTGGGTAACGCCCAGGCCTTTCTGAAAGGCGATCGCCCCCATCATCGAGGCATTTAGCATTCCTCCCCGGGCCGCTAAGTGCGCCGCCTCTGTTGCCTCATCAAAGCGCTCCCCGTTTCGCAGCCGTTGAGCAAAGTCCACACAAGCCTTCAGATTCTCTGCCACTAGGTGAATGCCCTCCAGGGCAATGCCGTCGCACAGGGGGTTGAAGCCCTTGGCCAAAAATGCCTCAATCAGGTGAGTGAGGGCATCCATGCCGGTGGCGGCGGTGATTTTGGCCGGTAGCCCCAGCAGCAGCTCCGGGTCGGCGAGTACGACTCTGGGCAACAGCTGCGGGTCGAACATGATTTTTTTAGCGTGGGTCTCGTCGTCGGAGATCACGGTGCTGCGGCCCACTTCGCTGCCGGTCCCCGCCGTGGTGGGCAGCGCCACAATCGGCGGAATCGGCTGATCGATGGGGCGGGTGCTGTGGCCGTCTTCGTAGTCGAACAGGTGGCCGGGGTGGTTGGCCATCAGGGCGATCGCCTTGGCGACATCCATCGGTGCGCCACCGCCCACCGCGACAATGCCGTTAGCGCCACAGGCTTTCCAGGCGTCAATCCCGGCGTTGACCTGGGAGACGACGGGGTTACCCCAGACGCCGCTAAAGGTGGCGACATGGAGGGTTTTCAGGGAGGCTTCTAGGCCTGGGAACCAGGGGAGTTGAGCAACATCTTTGTCGGTGACGATCAGAACGCGCTGGATACCCAGGGCAGCGAGTTCGGCGGTGAGGTCGTGGCGTGCCCCGGGGCCGAAGCGAATGCGGGTGGGGAAGTTGTAGGTGTAAATAGAAGACATTGAGAATTACGC
>JBARVK010000313.1:0-3369 GCA_049646225.1 Nodosilinea sp. | reverse complement strand
CTCCGGTTCAAAGCTGGTCCTTTGAGCAAGAGACTGTGATTTGCATCGGTCGCTCGACTGATAACAATGTGGTTCTCTACAGCGCCGTTGTCTCTCGCCACCACGTCGAAGTTCACCGTACCGACAGCGGTTGGGCAGTCAAGAGCATTGGTACCAATGGTACTTACCTCGACGGTCGCCGCATTACCGAGGTGCCGGTACAAGACGGTATTGTGATTCGGCTGGCGCGATCGGGGCCCAACATTCAAATTCACGTTTCTGAAGAAAAGCGCGACCCGCTCAAAGAGCTATTGATAAACCGGCGCCGAACCGAAGAAGCCAAAGAAATCGGTCACGCTACCCTCAGCGAGTCGCCCAGTGACCCCAATACGCTACCCCACCAAACCACTATCATCAATTCTGAAGACGCATAACGATGCCTGAGACATGCCCATGGGCTCCGGCGTGGGGTCCATGGGCACGTAGGCCGTTAAGGGAGGCTACAGAGCGGTCTTGAGCGCAGCGGCTTTGTCGATTTTCTCCCAGGTAAAGTCGGGCAGTTCGCGGCCAAAGTGGCCGTAGGCTGCGGTTTGCTGATAAATAGGGCGACGCAGGTCGAGCATGTCGATCAGCCCCTGGGGCCTGAGGTCAAAATGCTGGCCTACTAGGTCAGCGATCGCACCATCGGCAATCTTGCCCGTGCCAAACGTGTTAATTGAAATCGAGGTGGGTTTGGCTACCCCAATCGCGTAGGACACCTGAATTTCGCAGCGATCGGCCAGACCCGCCGCCACAATATTTTTGGCCACATAACGCCCAGCATAGGCCGCCGAACGGTCGACCTTGGTGGGGTCTTTGCCCGAGAACGCACCGCCGCCGTGGCGGGCCATGCCGCCGTAGGTATCGACAATGATTTTGCGTCCGGTCAGGCCACAGTCGCCTACCGGCCCGCCAATAATGAACTGCCCGGTAGGATTGATGTGGTATTGAGTACCGGCATGGAGCCATTCGTTGGGCAGTACCGGCTTAATAATTTCCTCCATCACCGCTTCGCGAATATCGGCCTGAGAAATATCGGGATTGTGCTGAGTAGAGAGCACCACTGCCTCGACCGCTACGGGCTTTAGGTTTTCGTAGCGCAGGGTGATCTGGCTCTTGGCGTCGGGCCGCAGCCAGGGCAGCACACCATTTTTGCGCAGGTGGGCCTGCCGCTCTACCAGGCGGTGGGAGTAGTAGATAGGGGCAGGCATAAGGGTGTCGGTTTCGTTGGTGGCATAGCCAAACATCAGCCCCTGATCGCCCGCCCCCAGATCTTTATCGGTAGCGACATCAACCCCGATGGCAATATCTGACGACTGCTTGCCGATCGCGTTGAGCACCGCACAAGAAGCCCCGTCAAACCCCACATCGGAGCTATCGTAGCCAATGCCTAAAATGACGTTGCGAACGATATCCTCTAAATCAACATAGGTATTGGTACGCACCTCTCCAGCGATCACGGCCATGCCGGTTTTGACCAGGGTTTCTACCGCCACCCGGGCGTTGAGATCTTCTTTGAGAATGGCGTCTAATACGGCATCGGAGATCTGATCGGCCATTTTGTCAGGATGACCCTCAGACACCGACTCGGAGGTAAAAATGCTGTACTCGCTCATGGAATAGGCTCAACCAGTAGCAATAGGGATAGGGATAGGGATAGGGATAGGGGCGGAGTCAGCCGGGACTGATTCGCATTCCAAAGTTTATCAAAGTTTAGCTAGCGCGCTGGGATGAGTCGGGCGGTAAGGGCGAATCGTTGCCAATGTCCGTTTGGGATTGGCTAGCTGATCAACGCCTCCGGTGCGGTTCCCCCCGCTAGACCCTGGGCCCGCTGCTGCATAGTCTTAAAAATGTTGTAGAACCCGTTGGCCCGCGACGGAGTCAGGCTGACATCGAGCTGGGTGTCTTTAATAAAATCGGGGCTGAGCGCGACGATTTCATTGGGGCTGAGGCCATTGAGTGCCTTGATCAGCAGCGCTACCAGACCTTTTGTAATCTGGGCATCGGAGTCGGCTTGGTAGACCACCTGGCCATCGACCAAATCGGCGACCACAAACACCTGCGAGACGCAGCCCGGCACCTTGTTCTCCGCCGTTTTATACTCCTCAGGCAGCGGGTCGAGCTTTTTGGCAAACCACAGCAGCTGCTCGTAGCGACGCTTGGGGTCAGCGGCCTTTTGAAAGCGGGCCACAATTTTCTCAATAGACTCAGGGCGATCGGCGGGCATGGAGCGGCTAAGGGAAACAACCTGCTAGTAGTCTATCAAGCGGTGTGGGGATGGGGGAGGTCAGGAGAGATGGAGGAGATAGAGGGGATGGGGAGAGAGTTTTGAATCTCTCACTTTCATTGCTCTACCTTCTCCATCTACCCCACCTTCCCCACCTCCCCTACGTTCCCCATCTACCCCTTCCCGTCGCTATCTTTGCCGCTAACAAAGCGGTGAGCGACCGTCTCGGGCTGAATGGCTGACAGAATCGTGTGGCCCGAGTCGGTGATGATGACTGCGCGAGTGCGGCGACCGTAGGTGGCGTCAACCAGCTGCCCTCGCTCGCGGGCGTCGGAGATGATGCGCTTAATGGGGGCAGACTCGGGGCTAACAATGGCAATCACCCGATTGGCCGATACGATGTTGCCAAAGCCAATATTGATGAGCTTGATGTCCATAATATAAAAGGAGCGATAACGGGAGATTCTGGTACTGATTTCAGGATTGGCCCAGACCGGCCAGAAACCCCAAGGCTTTTTTGGCACCAGGCGCTGGATTTAGGCCCAGGTCAGGCCTGGTCACCTTATCTGCCATACTAACGAATCCCTCTGGCGCTGAGGGTTAATTTCAGGCAAAATTTCAGCTTTTTGGCGTTTTCGTTGCTTGGGCTACACCTTTCGGCACTAAGAACCCTCAAGCGAGAGTTTTTGGCGCTTTAAACCGCTACTTGGCTATGTCTAAAGGCATAGATCACCGCTCGTTCTTCCCCTCTGTCTCGCCCGGAGAATGCAATTGTGCAGCCCGTTGACTTTACGACTTTGATGGCTCTGTGCCAGAGCCTCCAGGCCGACTGGGTACCCGCCCGTTGTGAAACTGTGGTGCAGCTCGATACCACCACCCTGGCGTTGGCTCTACGCACCCTCGATCGCCGCGGCTGGCTGACGATATCGTGGCACCCCCAGGCAGCGCGGCTGCACCTGGGCGATGCCCCTCCCAAAGGACAGGACACCTTTACCTTTAGCCAGCAGCTCAAGCACCAGCTTAACCAGCTGGCTCTGGTGGCGATCGCCCCTATGGCTCCTTGGGAGCGCGCGATCGACTTGCAATTTGGCCCCCGCCCCGGCGATCCGCCCCAGTGGCACCTC
>JBARVK010000312.1:0-7011 GCA_049646225.1 Nodosilinea sp. | reverse complement strand
CACAAGGGGCGGTGGAGCCGGGGCCGGTGCGGCTGGGGCTGGGGCTGGAGCCGGGGCCGCCGGGGCCACTGGAGCCGGTGCCGGTGCAACTGGGGCTGGGGTGGTGGGTGGTTCGCTGGTAATAGCTGGCGCAGGTGCTGGCGCAGGTGCTGGCGCGGGAGCACTAGTATTGCGAGCCCCGCTGCTGCCGCGATCGCTGCTACTGGTATTAGACGATGACTCACCACTGGCCGACCTAGAACTACTACCGCTGTCCGAACGGCTGGAGGTCTGGCGACTTCCACCACCGGAGCTAGCCGCCGACTCGGACGATGGGGACGACCATTGTTCAGCTATGACTCGACCAGGCTTGACTGGGCTGAGGGTAATCGTGCCCTCGCGTCCGCCCAGGCGGGGCAGCGTGGGAAAACTTTCGGAGGGAATGTCGTCGGTCAGTTTAGCCATGAACTCGCGCCAAACCCCTGCGGCCATACTGCTAGCGCCTCGGGTTGGCGTATTGTCGTCATTGCCCATCCACACCCCAGCCACCAGCTGTGGAATATAGCCTACGAACCAAAGATCGCGATACTCCTCAGATGTACCGGTTTTGCCTGCGACCGGCCGACCCAGGTAGGCGTTGCCGCCCGTACCGCCTTCTACAACCCCGCGCAGCATCCAGGTCATAATGGCCGCCGAGTCGGCGTCGATGGCCTGTACCGACTCGTTGGGCCGTTCGTAAATCACCTCACCATCTCTGTTGAGCACCCGACGAATTCCGTGGGTCGGACGGTGGACCCCTTTGTTGGCCAGGGTGCCGTAGGCGCTGGTCAGCTCTAGCAGGTTAACTTCTGAGGTGCCTAAGGCCAGCGAGTAGGCGGGCAGTAGGGGCGACGTAATCCCCATTCGCTCTGCCAGCTTCACCACCGGGTCAAAGCCCACATCTACCAGCAGCTTAACGGCCACGATATTGACCGAGTTACGCAGCGCCTCCCGTAACTCCATGCCGCCGCTGTAGTTTTTGCCGTAGTTTTTGGGTTCGTAACCGTCAACCACGTAGCGGGCGTCCATATAGTTTTTGTAGGGTGACATGCCCCCCGCGATCGCCGCCGCATAGACGAAGGTTTTAAAGGTTGACCCCGGCTGCCGCTGGGCCTGGGTAACCCGGTTGAACTGGTTTTCGCTGGTAAAGTCGGTACCGCCCACCATCGCCTTGATTTCGCCGTTGCGGGGGTCAACGGCCACTAGGGCCACCTGCCCTACTCGCTGCCAATTGCTGTAGCGCTCAACGGCGCTTTCAACAGTTTCTTCGGCTCGGCGCTGCCAGACCACATTCAGGGTCGTTTCAACCGTTAGCCCACCGGCTTCGAGCTGGTCGGGGGGCAGCACAGCTTCTAGCTGCTTTTGAATGTAGATCGTGAAGTAGGGAAACTCGCTGTACAGAAACTTGGGCTGGTTGGTCGTGACTTCTACACCGGCAGTAATCGCTTCTTCGGCCTCTGCTCCGGTAATCACTTCAGTGGCCAGCATACGGCGAATCACACGGTTGCGCTGGCTGCGAGCCGCCTCTACGTCAACTGCTGGTGAATAGAGGCTGGGGGCCGGGGCCATACCGGCAATCATGGCCGACTCCGCTACGGTGAGCTGGTCGATGGTTTTACCGAAGTAGATCCAGGCGGCGTCGGCTACGCCATAGGCTCCAGAACCGAGGTACACCAGATTGAGGTAGCGCTCAATGATCTGCTCTTTGGTCAGGGTTTCTTCGAGCTTGAGGGCCATCAACGCTTCTTTGAGCTTGCGCTGGTAGCTGCGTTCCTGGTCGAGAAAGACAATCCGAGCCAGCTGCTGGGTAATGGTGCTAGCCCCTTCAACCGTTTCTCGATTTTGCAGGTTGGTCAGCAGGGCCCGGGCAATGCCTCGGTAGTCAACGCCATTGTGCTCGTAAAAGCGGCGGTCTTCGGACGCGATGAATGCCTCGACCAAATGCTCGGGCATGTCATCGTAGGTAATGGTTTCTCGGCTAGCAGGGCCCAGCTTTTGCAAAATTACGCCGTCGGCTGACACCATCGTGACGGTGCCGTCGCGCTGGTAGGTCAACGCGGTGTTGGAATCGGGCAGTGCCGCATTGGTCGCCACAATGATGCGGTAGACCCGGGTTCCCCCACCGGCAATGCCTGCCCCTACTAGCAGCACACCCCAAAACAAAGGCCGCAAAAAAAGCGGTCGGTAGCGACGCGGCGGCACCATGGTCTCGCTTGAGGGGGCGGCCTCCGACTCAACCGATTGCGGCGCAGCGGCTGATTTCGAGAGATGGGTCGAACCGACGTTAGCGGCCCGGCGGCCAGAGGTCTTACGTTTTGTAGAACGCGACGATTTGCCCCTAGGAAACGACAGCCAGGTTAACCAAGAACGAGCCATAGCACCGTTGCCTTTTACATCATCTGAGCACTGTATGGGGTTTCGCCCATTTCTTCAAGCGTATTGACTTGATTTGATGGATCCCCCTAGATCGGCGCATGCCCTAGGGCCAGGCCTGTTACCAGCATACCTAGAACTAAAAACGGCTGGGCGCTGGCCTGATATTTGACGTCATTGCCCAGCGGGTCGCGTAAAAAGTACATGTCTTGAAAGGTGATCTGGGGAATGATTAGCAGAATCAGCAGCACCGCGTAGAGGTTTTGATGGATGGCCATCAGGTAGGCCGCCACGCCCCCCTGAAAAATATCGATCGCCAGCACGCAGATCCAGGCGGCGGTGGTGACGCCAAACATCACTGGCAGCGATTTGAGACCCATCTGGCGATCGCCCTCCACGCTCTTAAAATCATTCACAACCGCAATGCCCAACCCGGCCAGACTGTAGAACAGGGTCAGCACCACGATCTGCCAGGTCAGAGTACCAAACAGGGCGTGGCCTGCCCACCAGGGCAGCGCGATGTAGCTTGCTCCCAGGGCGTAGTTGCCGAGCCAGCCGTTTTGCTTGAGCTTGAGGGGCGGGGCCGAGTAGATGTATGACACCAGCGACCCACCAATGGCCAGGGCGGTAATGATGGGAAAGCTGTGCCCAGCCCAGCGATCGAGGCCGTAGGCTACCCCGACTCCGCCCACCAGCAGCACCAAAATTTGGGCCACCACCTGCGGAATTGAAATCACCCCCGACGGAATCGGGCGGTAGGGCTCGTTGATGGCGTCAATCTCGCGATCGTAGAAGTCGTTGAGGGTTTGGGTATAGCCGGTCAGCAGCGGCCCCGACAGCAGCATACAGGCGGCGGCGATCAGCACATATTCGAGACTCCAGCGGTAGTTGCCGGAGGAGGCAGCCCCGCACACGACCCCCCAAATCAGCGGAATCCAGGTGATTGGCTTCATCAGCTGTAGGCGAATTTTCCAAATCGAGGTTTCGCCTGTCTTAGCGCCTTTCATGCCTAGCATCTGACGAGCCGCGTTGCCCTTGATCTCAGGGGCGATCGCGGTTGGGTCTGGAGCGTCATTGACCGGAGTGGGTGACGGTTGTTCAGCCATGGTGGTGAGAACCTGCTATGGGTCGATTAAACAGCGGGTCAGCGCAATACTTACCCACGGTGCCATATTTTTTGGTTCACAATCAAACCCCAGTTGTGACCAGGTGCCGATTGATGGGAACCGATGACATAGATCAGCTATGGCCTAGCTAAACGAAATCACCAAATGCTGATCTTGAAACTTGGCCCCCGCTACGGCCTTACCCTGGAGGGCTGCGGGCAGCAGCAGATTGCGGCGCTGATCGCCCGCCTCAATGGTGACCTCTGGGCCATACTGGGTGAGCTTAACCTGGGTTTTATCAAAGCTGGGCAGAAATAGCCGCACGGTTTTAGCGGCTGCATCTACGCTGACCGGGCGAGGGGCGGCGGCGGCCCAGTGGGCCGGGTCGGGCAGCGCTTCTACCGCTGCTTCCCAGCCCTGGTCAACGACGGCGGGCAGCGGTATCTGGGGCAGGGGCGCAAAGGCCTGGATTTGCTCGGTGTCGAGCACGCCGTGGTTGACTAAAACACCGCCGACGGTGAGGCCAATCTGCTGGGCGCTGCCCCACAGGTAGCGGGCGGTAGCGACGGCACCGGCTGTGGGCGTTGTGACTAAGAAAGCGGCAACGCGGCTAGGGTTGGTGACCGCCTGACGGCCCTCTTCCAGCTGCGATCGCACCTGCCCGGTGGGTTGCTCGAGCACATCGCCTGACCAGTCTACGGCCAGCACCGCCGAGGCCATCGGCTGCAAAAACGGCGACAGCACCCGGCCCACATCGGACTGCTGAAACACACCGCGAAACCGCCGCAGGTACCAGTCCAAAATCTCGGGCATACCCAGCATGCGCAGGGTAGCAGTGGCGTCATTGCCGTCGTAGATGATCACGTCGTAGCGATCGCTGGCGTCGTACTGCCGCAGCGCGTTTAGAACCAGGGCATTGTCCATGCCCGGCATCACTCCCAGTTCCTGACCGTAAACCGCCTTTAGAAAAGGCGTACGTAGGTACTGAGCCTCCAGCGCCTTCACCTCATCCCAGCTCTTCTCCAACTCGACGGCGGCCTGAAACTGCATGGCCCACAGGTTAGACTCCAGCTCCGCCGGTTCTGCTCCTAGCGGTTGCCCTAACAGCAGTGCGGGAGCCGGAGACGCATCCTGAATGATTAACAGCACCCGCTGTCCAGCCCGCGCCCGCTGCTTAGCGGTAGCGACGGCAACCGTAGTGCTACCGGTGCCGCCCTTACCCAAATACGTGAGGATTAGTGCCATAAAAAAATGGGCCTACAGGTTTTGTGGAGTTACGGCTGCTCAACGGGCTAACCCAGGCACGGAGAACGTTCCTTCAGATTTCTTAGGCCTGGGTCAAGACCCCAGGGCACCTGGAATACAACCCCTGAACCCGCCTGGGGGGCGCCGCTCTACATCTAGGAAACTAGCTGGGCTGAGAGCCCTTGTGATTGTAAGGGGCAATCAACCATTCGCCATCCCCCTCAAGACAGGAGCGTCGAGGGGGATGTAGAGCCTTTAGCAGGCCTAAAACGAGGCTTGGTGCTGCCATCTCCTGCATCTTCAGGAGCCGACGGGCTCAATTACTGAACAGCAGACAGCTCATCCTCAAAAAACCAGGTGGTGTAGCGGTCCTCAAACTCCACCACGACACCGACACCGCTGCCGTCCACCATTTTGAACTGACTGACAACACCGCGCTTGCCAAGGTAAGCCGACACATCCCTTGAAACCCGATCGCGGAGACGGGATACCTTCACCTTCTGACCAATCTCTAAACCCATGTTTGCGGAGGGCTCCAACTGCTTATCCAACAACAAAACCAAGACACAGTTTATCAGCGTCTTGACCTCTGTTGATCCTCAAAATCCTCTATTGTGAAACCTGAGAAAGGGTTAATCTCCTGCGGCGGCAAATTGAGAGCATGGGAGCGGGGGAGCAGACCAATTTAATCAAGGGGAAAGAGAATGCTGGCGAAACGGATTGTGCCCTGTTTGGATGTCAAAGCAGGGCGGGTGGTCAAAGGCGTTAACTTTGTCGATCTCAAGGATGCGGGCGATCCGGTAGAACTGGCTCAGGTCTATAACCAGGCGGGGGCCGATGAGCTGGTGTTTCTCGACATTACCGCTACCCACGAAGACCGCGACATTATCTATGACGTGGTGTATCGCACCGCCGAGCAGGTGTTTATTCCTCTAACCGTGGGCGGCGGAGTGCAATCCTTAGAGACGATTAAAAAACTGTTACGAGCCGGGGCCGACAAAGTGAGCATCAACTCAGCGGCGGTGAAACGGCCTGAGCTGGTGCGAGAAGCCAGCGATCGCTTTGGGGCTCAGTGCATTGTGGTAGCCATTGATGCCCGCCGCCGCGAAGACCCCAGCCGCCCCGGGTGGGATGTCTACGTGCGGGGGGGGCGCGAGAACACTGGGCTCGATGCCCTAGCCTGGGCTGAAACTATTGTTGGCCAAGGGGCTGGTGAGCTATTAGTCACCAGTATGGATGCCGATGGCACCCAGGCTGGCTACGATTTAGCGCTGACCCGCGCCATCGCTGACCGGGTACCCGTGCCGGTGATTGCCTCGGGCGGGGCCGGCACCTGCGATCACATTCATCAGGCGCTCACCGATGGCAGGGCTGAGGCAGCCCTGCTAGCCTCATTGCTGCACTACGGTCAGCTCACGGTGCAGCAGGTAAAGGAGCATCTGCGCGATCGCCACGTACCCGTTCGCCTGGCTTAGTCGGTAAAAGCGAAAACATTCTGTGGAACCATGCCGGTTTTATGAATGCCTGTTACGATGTGTAACATAGGGGCTAGAAGTTTTAAGTTTCTAGTCTTTACCTTTCGCCACCGCAATCTTTACCGTAAGCCCCTTTCCATGCTGTTGCTCATCCTGATTATCGTTATTGCCCTGGTGGCTTGGGCACTCCGCCTGATGGAGCAAGCTGTTAAAGGCCAGGAGTTTTCCCTGATGCTGGCGGGTTTTTTGGTGGCGTCTTCCGCTGCCGCCCTGATGGGAGTCTACTTTTTGATGGGCAACTATATGCTTTACATGTCTAATAGTGATGCCCAGCAGATATCCGTCGTAGAGTCCCTTGATATTCCTTACTCAATCTATGCCAGCGCTACCGTGACTGATAGCTTCAATCTAGGGGGCGATTGGTTGACCCAGGCTAAGTAAAGTTTAGGCAAGCGACCTGTGGCACCAAATCTACGTAGCCGTATCAATCAATCAGTCATTAATCAATATTGCTTCAGTTCCGCCGAGATGTAGATACTCTGGGCGGCTTTGTTTTATGGCAAGCCCCAGCTCTCAACCTGAGCTGGGCGGGGTTGGCACCAAATCAGTGGATTTGTCTACCAGCTCAAGCGGAGCGACGGGTGCGTCTCCGTTGCCTTAATTGAGCGCTTGCCAGGTGGCGGGGCCAACAATACCGTCTACGGTGAGGTTATTGGCCGCCTGAACCTGCCGTACAGAGGCTTCGGTTTGACTACCAAAAATACCGTCGATCGCGCCGTTATAAAACCCTTTAG
>JBARVK010000311.1:0-20198 GCA_049646225.1 Nodosilinea sp. | reverse complement strand
GTTCTAGATCTGGCAGGAACTTACCCCGTGCCAGCAGATTGAGGCTCCAGCGGGCTATATGGCCCCAGTAGCGCAGGTCGGGCCCAATTTCACTGAGGCCGGTGAGGGTGTGCTGCCCCAGGGGCAGGGCCAGTAGAGTCGGTAAAAAGTCAGTGATGCTCAACTGCCAGCCCTGCACCCGCCAGGGATGCAGCAGGGTGTCGGCATCTGGTTCAGCCTCGGGCTGGGCTTCTAGCTTGGCAGAGTGCACAGGCGCTAGAGCCGTGTCCTGTAGGCGCGCCGGTAGCGGTAGGGCGATCTCGCCCCAGGTGGGGCCGGTTACCCCGCGAGCCGCTGATTTGGCCGATCGCGATCGCCGACTGCCCCCGGTTGCCTTCGCGACCCGTTTACCCGACGCCACGGCGGCCTCGGTCAGCGCCGCTGGAAACACATCGGTTGAAGACGTCGCCCGTCCTACCAGCTGTTTTTGCAGGGTGGCCAGTACCTGAGCCATGTCTGTCTGGCCCAGGGCATAGGGATGGAGATGCAACCCTGCCCAGGCATCTAGCCCCTCGGCTGGCAGCGGTTGCCAGGCCTCGGCCCAGAAAAAAAACTGCTGCGCCTGGGGCACCCAACTAACGTGTAGTATTGCCATTGACCTCTATCTACGACTCACTCAAAGCATGGGGCGGGTTTGAAGCCGGTCGATAGGGCCTGGTCACACCCTCATGAAGGGTAAAACGTCAGGACACCTCTGGCGGGTGAGCCCATCCCCGAAGCGCCTACCCCGGTTACTCCTGGCGTGCAGAAAACCTGCGTAATGTGCCTATCTTACTCTTTTAGGTCAACGGTGACAGGGAAATTTACCCCACCCCCTCCCGACGTTCTGTAGGCATATTCCATGGTGACGGGGGTGTGGTCGCTGGGTTTTTCCCACCGCCGGGGTTCAAGGTCAATGGTGCAGCCTAGGGCGCGATCGCCTAGGGCCGATGATAGGTAATGGTGGTCGATGCGCCAGCCCATATTGCGCCGAAACGATGCGGCCCGGTAATCCCACCAGCTGAAGTGGCCGCCCTCGTCGTTAAACATGCGGAATCCGTCCTTTAATCCTACGGATAGGACTGTGCGCAAAGCCTCCCGCTCGACGGGAGACGACATAATATGCTTGTCTTTGCCCTCGGGGTTGTAAATATCCCTGTCTTCTAAAGCGATGTTGAAATCGCCGCAAACATTTAGATTGGGATAGGTTTTGAGCAGAGTAGCTAAATAGTCCCTGAGGCAGTCGAGCCAGCGCAGCTTGTACTCATATTTTTCGCTGCCCACAGAACTACCGTTGGGAACGTAGAGATTCACTATATAGATGTCGCTCCACAGTCCGGCGATGACTCGTTTTTGATCATCTAAATCGCCTACGCGCTCTTCTCCCAGTACTGGAGTAAAGCCACACTGCACATTCTCTAACGGCTGCCGACTCAGCAGGGCCACTCCGTTGTAAGACTTTTGCCCGTGGATATAGGCGGTGTAGCCCAGGTCTGCAAACGCTGCCGTGGGGAAATCTTCGTTAATGACTTTAGTCTCTTGCAGGCACAGCACATCTACCGGACTAGCCTGTAGCCACTGGGTCGCGTGATCAAGGCGCGATCGCACGGAGTTGACGTTCCAGGTGGCAACTTTCATAGACGGCGGTAAGGTGAAAAGAGACAGTCACAATGCTTTAGCTTAAGGGCTTGACTGCCCAAACGGATCGTCCCCATGCCGCCAAAATCATTCTCAGACTCTCCCCTGGAAGGCAAAGCCCTAGTTAAAGAGGTGTGCCGCCGCGTTCGCCTGGCCCGCAGCTACTGGGCTGCACACAACAACGCCGCCTGCCGGGGCGAGCGTGAAAAGGCGCTAGCTCTCTACAACACTCTGACCAAGGAGCAAAAAGACCAGATACCTCAAACCCTGCGGGTGTGGCTACGATACCGAAGCGAAAAGTACTTTGGGTCTCACCAAACGCCGCTCGGCTCAAAAAAGCGATCGGCTAAACGGCGCAAGGGGTAGAAACCGTCTGTTTTTGGTAATATGCTTTTAGTCCTTGGAAAATTAGCTCAGTTAGTAGAGCGCTGCGTTGGCGTTCGCGAACCGAGCCTGGAAGACTCAGTCTGGCCTATGGTCACTCGCACCGCAGCGGTGCATCGCATACAAAATAAGGGGAATTAGCTCAGTTGGTAGAGCGCTGCGATCGCACCGCAGAGGTCAGGAGTTCGAATCTCCTATTCTCCATTGAATTAGCCTAGCTGGTAGAGCGTTGCGTTCCCAAAGGGTGGCCTATGGCCATTCGCACCGCAGAGGTCAGGAGTGCCTCTTGCAGAAGAGCTGCGCTGACGAATCTCCTATCTCCTATTCTCCATCCTCGGTGAGGCAAAAACGCTCAAACTTGCCCACTTCGATGGGGCGCCCCAGAGCATTTCTGAGGTTGCGCTGTAAGACCTGAGCAAGTTTTATCGAGCTAGGGCGTGGCCCCGCCAGCTAACCCCAACTCCGCTAGCCGCTATGGCCAGCGCCCTCAGTCAGCGGCGAGGAAAGGCGTTGAGGTTCTTAATCCAGTTAAGACCCGTGGTTCATAACAAATTGTGGATTCTTTTATCGTTTTGGACTTATCTTCTTCTTGTCCAGGGGAACGACGCAAAAATTGCTATTACCCTACAACTAAGGGGTTAGGTTCAAACTCGCAATGGCTATCGGCGAAAACTATGTCCCCGACGATCTGATGGGCGAAGGCAGAATCTCTAAGCCTCTCACCTGGTGACTGGGTTTGGGGTCTGGGGCTTCTGGAACGTTCTGCCTCAGGTATTTTTCCTGACGAATAAACAGCGCGGCTGGGTGTATAAGACTGCTAGCATGCTCAACAACTTTCCCAAATGTCTCCGATATAGTTATGCCCTACCGAGGGGCCACGAGCTGGCCGAATAGCGGCCAGTTTTTCGGCCAGACTGTCGAGTGCTGTTTTTCTTGGGGCTACACCGATGATGCCGTCATTCGCCGCGGCGTGCAGGTGGACAAATATGATTTTTTGCAAACGCTTTTTACGCCATCGACCTACACCCAAAGGGTGCGGCAGGTGCTAGATGCTTAGTTTTAAGCTGCTCACAACCCGCTTGACCTAACGGCCTCAGCAACCAAGGCGTAATTATGAAACATTTTCTTGCCATGCTGCTATGACATCCCCTATGCCTTCGCCGCGCCTAGCCAAAGGGGTTGCCATTGCCGGGCTGGTAATGGTGTTTGTCACTGATACCGCAACGCCCCTGGGGTTTAGCCACGCTAGCCTGTACCCGCTGTTTGTGGCAGTAGCGGGCTGCTCCCGCAGCGAGCGCTGGGTGGTGATGGTTGCCGTTGCCAGTCTGAGCCTAGCGGTGGCGGGCTTTTTTGTATCGCCGCCAGCTCCCGCCGGTTTTGCCATCGCCTACGCCTTTGCCAATCGGCTGATGGCAGCTCTGTCGATCGCCACGACCGGCGGCCTTACTGTAGCCATTTTGCGATACATCGAGCGACTAAAGGCCTCCCAGCGATCGCTTAGCGACGCCTACGAAACCCTCAGGTCGCAGCAGACCCTGCTGCAAATCGCTAGTGAAATCGGTCACTTTGGGGGCTGGCTGGTGTCCCTCAATAGCCCCACCATGATCTGGTCTGAGGAGGTGTGCCGCATCCACGAGGTAGCTCCGGAGTTTACCCCCACCCTGGCCCAGGGAATAGAGTTTTACGCGCCTGAGTACCGCGATCGCATCACCACCGTCGTTACCGCCTGTATCGAAACCGGCCAGCCCTTTGACGAAGAGCTGCAAATCATCACGGCTCGTCAGCGCCGGGTATGGGTGCGCGCCATTGGTCAGGCCGTGCGCGACGACCAGGGCGCCATTGTGGCCATCCAGGGGGCCTTCCAAGACATTACCGCCCAGAAGCAGGCCGAAGCCTCCCTAGAGCGCAGCGAACAGCGGTTTCGCCATCTGGCCAACGCCATGCCTTTGATTGTGTGGACTGCCGACCCCGACGGCACTGTTGACTACGCTAGCCAGGCGCTACGGGTCTATACCGGCATCTATGAGCCCGACCCCCACCCCAGCCAAACCTGGACGATGCTGCTGCATGCCGACGATCTCACCCCCTGCCTGGCGGCGTGGGATAGGGCGGTGCAAGCCAGCAGCCCTTACCGCTTTGAGTTTCGGCTGCGGCGCCACGATGGCGACTACCGCTGGCACCTGGTGGAGGCCGTCCCTATTCGTGATCACGATGGCACCTTGATCAAGTGGTACGGCACCGCGATCGACATTCATGAGCAAAAGCAGCTGGCCCATGAGGCTCGCCAGATCGCCGATCGCTTTAACACCACCCTAGAGAGCATCACCGACGCCTTTTTTACCCTCGATCACGATTGGCGTTTTACCTTTCTCAACCACCAGGTCGAGCGGCTTTTGCATCGCCAGCGGGCCGATCTGCTGGGCAACTGCTTGTGGGATGAGTTCCCAGAGGCGGTGGGCACCGTTGTAGAACAGCAGTACAAACAGGCTGTCAACGAGGGGCAAGCCGTCGAATTTCGAGCCTTTCACCCCAGCTTAAACCGCTGGTTTGAGACGCGGGCCTACCCCTCCAGCGAGGGCCTGGCCGTGTATTTTCAAGATGTCACCGATCGCATTGCTCTAGAAGAGCAGCTGCAACAGTCCCAGCGGCTAGAGTCGGTGGGGCAGCTGACGGGTGGTATTGCCCACGATTTCAACAATCTGCTGACGGTGATTTTGGGCAACGCCGAGCTGCTCAGCGAAAGGCTGGATACCAACCCCCAGCTCCAGCTTCTGGCGGAGATGATTGGCAAGGCTGCCCAGCGGGGGGCCGACCTGACCCAGCGGCTGCTGGCCTTTGCCCGCCGCCAGGCCCTCGACCCCGAGGCGGTGGAGATTAACCAGCTGATTGCCACCATGGATGGGCTGCTGCGTCGCACCCTGGGCGAGCATATTGAGATTGAGCTGGTGCGCGGGGGCGGACTGTGGCCCGCCCTGGTAGACCCCGCCCAGATGGAGAGCGCCCTGCTCAACCTCTGCCTCAACGCCCGCGACGCCATGGTGCAGGGTGGCCGACTGACGATTGAAACCGCCAATACTCACCTCAGCCAAGACTACGCTGACCAGTACGCCGAGGTGGTGCCGGGGCAGTACGTCATGGTGGCGGTGTCAGACACGGGCCTGGGAATTGCCCCCGAAAATTTAGAGCGGGTGTTTGAGCCCTTTTTCACCACCAAGGAAACCGGTAAGGGCACCGGCCTGGGGCTGAGTATGGTCTACGGGTTTATCAAACAGTCGGGGGGCCACATCAAGATCTACTCTGAGCTGGGCCAGGGCACCACCGTTAGAATGTACTTACCCCGCTTTTGGGGTGATACCGAGCCTCAGCCCCAATTGGTAGATAGCGCCCTAGTGGGTGGCTCAGAGCTAATTTTACTGGTCGAGGACGAAGATCTGGTATGCCGCTATGCCCACGATCAGCTGGTCAATCTGGGCTACCGGGTGCTAGTGGCCACCAACGGTCCTGATGCCCTGATTCTGCTGCGCCAGCGCGACGACATTGACCTGCTGTTTACCGATGTGGTCATGCCCGGCGGTATGAGCGGGCGCGAGCTAGCCGACCTGGCCCAGCGGCTCAGACCGGGGTTAAAGGTGCTTTACACCTCGGGTTATACCGAAAATGCCATCGTCCACCATGGCCGCCTAGACCCTGGGGTGCAGCTCTTGAGCAAACCCTACAGCCGAGCCGAACTCTCGCAAAAAATTCGTGATGCCCTGACCGCACCGCACCGCCCATGACCCGCCCCGCCCTTCCGCCATCGCTCTCAGAACAATTGCGGCTTCAGGTGCTGCGATCGCACTACCTGCTCGACACCCCCGCCGAGGCGGCCTACGACGACCTGGTACGGCTGGCGGCCCACCTGTGCCAGGTGCCCATGGCCGCTGTCAACCTGATTGACGAGCACCGCCAGTGGTCTAAGGCCACCATAGGCCTAGAGCGGATCGAGAGCCCCCGCGACATCTCTTTTTGCACCCACGTGGTCGATCACGATGCCCCCTTGGTGGTGCCCGATACCCACCAAGATGCCCGCTTTGCCGACAACCCCTTTGTGGTTGGCCCGCCCCACCTGCGCTTCTACGCCGGCCTGCCGCTCAGATCGCCCCTGGGGGTGACCCTAGGCACCCTGGCGGTGTTTGACCAAGTGCCCCGCACCCTCACCGCCGAGCAAATGACCTTACTCGAGACCCTGGCTCAGCAGGTGATGGCCCAGCTAGAGCTGCGGTTTGAGCGCATTCACCATCGCCTCACCGCCCTGCGCCTGGCCGTGGCCCAGCGATTTAGTCAGAGAAATACCTGGCAGCTTTACATCGACGAACACCGCCTGCTGTGGACTGAGGGCATCTACCAGCTGACTGGCCTGACTGCCGACAGCTTTGACGAAACCCTGGAGGGCTTTTTGGCGCTGGTGCATCCCGGCGATCGCGACGCGGTCACCACCGCTCTGGTGCAGGCGGGGCAGGGCCAGCCCCTTGATATCGAGCACCGGCTGGTGCGCCCCGACGGCGAGGTGCGCCAGGTGCGGCTCCAGGGCCAGGTCTTTGCCGGCGACAGCGTCCTTGCTCCGCTGCTGGTGGGCACCCTGCAAGACCTCACCGCCGACAAGCTGGCCCAGGCTGAGCAGCAGGCCCAGCAGCAAGCGCTGCGCCACGCCCACGACACCCTCAGCTTTCACATTCACAACTCTCCCCTGGCGGTAGTGGAGTGGGACTGGGCCTTTCGGGTCAGCTACTGGTCGCCCCAGGCCGCTGCCCTGTTTGGCTGGAGCGAAGCCGAGGTGCGCGGGCGGCACCCCGGCGACTGGCCCTTTCTCTACCCCGACGATGCCCCTGCTGTGGAGCAGGTGATGTCCCAGCTGCTCCACAGCGAGGTGCAGCGCAACGTCAGCTGCCACCGCAACCTGACCCGCAGCGGTGCGGTGGTGCACTGCGAGTGGTACAACTCGGCCCGGCTCGACGACGACGGCAACCTGGTCTCAATTTTTTCGCTAATTCTCGACGTCACCGAGCGGGTGCAGGCGGAGCAGGCGATCGCCGCCGGTCTGGCCCGCGAGCACGCGACGGGATCTGCCCTGCGGCAGCGCACTCAGGAGCTACGGCGGGTCAACCAGCAGCTGCAATCGAGCCGCGCCCTGGCCCGCATTGGCGGGCGGCTGGGTCGGCTGGGGGGCTGGGCCGCCGATGTTGGCCGCAACGAAGTGTACTGGTCAGAGGAAATCTTTCGCATTTTAGAGTGGGCCAGTGGCGATGTCCCCTCCCTAGACAACGCCCTCAGTCTCTACCCCCCCGAGCACCGCCAGCGGATCAGCGATGCCCTTGCCATCTGTGCCCAGGCGGGCACCCCCTTCGATTTAGAGCTGGAGCTGTATACCGCCACCGGGCGACGGTTTTGGGCCAGGACCATCGGCGAGGCCGAGCGCAACGCCGATGGCGACATTGTGCGGGTGATCGGGGCGTTTCAAGACATCTCGGCCCAGAAGCAGGCTGAGTCGGCCCTTGAGCGGTTTGCCGCCCGCCTGCGCACCACCCTCGAAAGCATGACCGATGCCTTTTATCTGCTCGATGACCAGTGGCGCTTCACCTACCTCAATGCCGAGGCCGAGCGTGCCCTCCAGCGACCGTCGGGAGAGCTGATTGGCCAGGTGGTTTGGGAGGTCTTTCCCGAGTCGGAGGAGTCTCGGCTATTTAGCGAATACCAAGCGGCACTGCGCGACAATCAGTCACGGCATTTTGAGTTTTATTACGAACCTTTGCAAGAATGGTTTGATGTCAATGCCTACCCCTCTACCGAGGGTCTAGCGGTGTACTTTCGGGTGATTAGCGATCGCATTGCCCTCGAAGACCGGCTGCGCCAGGCCCAGCGTCTAGAGTCGCTGGGGCAGCTAACCGGCGGCATTGCCCACGACTTTAACAACCTGCTCACCGTGATTATGGGCAATGCCGAGCTGCTGAGCGAAACTCTTGCCCCCGACTCGCCCCTGCGCCCCCTGGCTGAGATGGTCAACAGCGCTGCCCAGCGCGGGGCCGAGCTTACCCAACGGCTGCTGGCTTTTGCCCGTCGCCAGGCCCTCGACCCCAAACCCGTTGACGTCAACCAGCTAATTATCACCATGACCAGCCTGCTGAACCGCACGTTGGGCGAGCACATCGACGTGGTGAGACTGTCTGCCGCCAATCTATGGCCCGCTCTGGTGGACCCTGCCCAGCTTGAAAACGCCCTGCTCAACCTCTGCATCAACGCCCGCGATGCCATGGCCCAGGGGGGTGAACTCATCGTCGAGACCAGCAATGTCTACCTCGACCAAGCCTACGCCGACCAGCATGCCGAGGCTCAGGCGGGCCAGTACGTGCTGATCACAGTCTCCGATAGCGGCGTGGGCATTGCCCCAGATGATTTACCCTACGTGTTTGAGCCCTTTTTTACCACCAAAGATACTGGCAAAGGTACTGGGCTGGGGCTCAGCATGGTATATGGCTTTGTCAAACAGTCCAACGGCCATATTACGATTTATTCAGAATTGGGGCAGGGGACGATGATTAGGCTGTATTTGCCTAGATATTTTGGGGGTGAAGGAGCTTTTTCTGAGATTGTGCCTATGGCTGGGGCAGTAGGAGGCAACGAGCGCATTCTTCTAGTTGAAGATGACGATCTGGTGCGTAGCTATGTGCAAAACCAGCTAGAGCAGTTGGGCTATCGGGTGGTGGAAGCCAGCAGCGGTCTGGCGGCTCTAGAAATCCTTCAGCAGCAGCCCGAGATCGACCTGCTGTTTACCGATGTGGTCATGCCCGGTGGTATGAGTGGTCGAGAGCTAGGCGATGCTGCCCGGCGGCTGCGGCCCGACCTTAAAATTCTTTACACATCGGGCTATTCAGAGCAGGCGATCGTGCACAACGGGCGGCTTGACCCCGGAGTTAAGCTGCTGGGCAAGCCCTATCGGCGCGCCGATCTGGCCCAGAAAGTTCGCAATGTGTTGGATGAAGGCGTCAGCGGGCAAGCTTAGGCAGGGTGCTGATTAGGAATAGGCGGATGAGGCAATGGCAGGTACACACACCACCGTCAGGGAAGAGAGCGAAATAGGAATGGGCAATCGTCGATTGCTGATTTTAGATGACGACCCCATGATCGGGGAAACCATTCAGCGGATTGCTGAATTTGCTGGTCTGGAGGTATGTTTTACCCCTGAACCCGCTCGCTTTTTTGATCTGCTCCACGACTGGCAGCCCACCCACATTGCCCTCGACCTGGTCATGCCCACTATGGACGGCATGCAGGTGATGGCCCGGCTGGCCGGGCTGTCGTGCCGGGCCAAAATTATCATTACCAGCGGCGTGGGCAGTCGGGTGCTCGACGCCGCCGGGCGATCGGCAGCCGAACACGGCCTCGACATCGCCGGGGTGCTGGCCAAACCCTTCTCGCCCCCTCAGCTGCGAGAGATGCTGCTGGGCCACCTCCCCACCGCGCCGCTGCTGACCCCGACCGTGGCGATCGCCCCCCCTGAGCTGCCGCAGATTACCCTGAGCGACCTGGACCAGGCCCTCGATCGCCAGGAGTTTGTGGTGGCCTACCAGCCCAAGGTGCTCTGCACCACGGGTGAGCTAGCCGGGGTTGAGGCCCTGGTGCGGTGGGCTCACCCCACCTACGGCCTGCTGCCGCCGGGGCGGTTTATTTCCCTGGCGGAGAGCTGCAATCTGATCGATCGCCTCACCGACCAGGTGATCGATCAGGCCCTGGCCTGGTTTGAGCCACTCTGCAGTGGAGCTACCCCGCTGCCGCCTGCCATCTGCGACATCCTGATGCTGTCGGTAAATATCTCGGCCCGCACCTTGACCAATGGGGCCCTGTTTGAGCGCGTACAGCAGCGCTGCCAAGCACACCAAATTGACCCCGCTCGGCTGATCTTTGAACTCACCGAAACCAGCGCCATGGATGACCCCGTGGCCTCCCTCGACCTGCTCACCCGGCTGCGGATGATTGGTTTTCACCTGTCGATTGATGACTTTGGCACCGGGTTTTCGTCCATGCTTCAGCTGGTGCGGTTGCCCTTTTCTGAGATTAAAGTTGACAAGTCCTTTGTGATGACGGCGATGACCTCTTCGGAGTCGCGTACGGTGGTCAAATTTATTGTGGATCTGGGCCACAGCCTGGATCTGCGCTGCACCGCCGAGGGGGTGGAAGATGCCGAAACTCTTGCCTATCTCACGGCAATAGGCTGCGATCTGGCCCAGGGCTACCACATTGCCCGCCCCCTGATGGGCGATGACTTTTTGCTTTGGCTCGCCTCCCGACCTCACTAGACCAGAGGGGAGAGCATTTGCCTAACTGAATTGCGGCGGCGGGAAGGGGTGCGGTTTAAGGTCCGCCGTACACCCCATTCCCCTCAAACGCCCTAACCCTAGGGATGAGTTAGGGCAGGACGGTGAGAGGCTAGCATTTTGGGATGAGTTAACCCCAGCTCTACACCGGTTGAATATGGGCGTTTGAAAGTGACGCTGTCCCATGGGTTGGATGGCCGAGGGCTTGAGAACGAAAGGTCACTGGTGTCTCCCAGATCAATGCCCCCACATCCCACTACATTTGTTACATGCGATACAGACTGTGAAGTCCATGGAGGCTATCGATCGCCCCCTAATGGGTGAGGGAATCATTAAAAAGACTGAAATTATACCACATTTGCTGCCGGTTGTTTTGAAGGCCGAAGATGAACGACTCAACTGACGACGCTAAACGACTTGCGGTGGTGCAGCGGTACCAGATTTTGGATACGCCACCGGATGGTGCCTTCGACCGCATTACGGCGATCGCCGCCCGCCTATTTCAGGTGCCGATCGCCCTGGTTACGGTGGTCGATCGCGATCGCATTTGGTTTAAGTCACGCCACGGGTTGACTATAGAGCAGATCGATCGAGAGCCAGGGCTGTGCGCCTCAGCAATGTTGCAGAACGAGGTCTATATCATTGCCGACGCCCCGCAAGACCCTCGGGCGCTGACCAATTCCCTGGTGCGGGGCGAGTTTGGCCTCAGGTTTTACGCCGCTGCCCCCCTCACCACCCAAGATGGCTATAACCTCGGCACCCTGTGCATTATCGATCGCCAGCCCCGCCAGCTCACCGCTGACGAAACCCAAACCCTGGCCGATCTGGCCGCCGTGGTGATGGATGAACTGGAGCTGCGGCTGTCGGCCCGCCAGCTGGTGGCCACTACCACCGCCCAGCGGACGGCCATTGATAACCTCTACCACGGCGCTCCCTGTGGCTATCACTCCCTGGATGCCAACGGGGTATTTATGGCCATCAACGACACCGAGCTGGGCTGGCTGGGCTACAGCCGCGAGGCGGTGGTGGGCCGGCTGCATTTCTTAGAGGTGCTGACCCCCGCCAGCCAGGCCACCTTTGCCGCCAGCTTTCCCCAGCTCAAACGGCAGGGCCGGGTTGACGATCTGGAGTTTGAGCTGGTGCGGGCCGATGGCACAACCCTGTGGGCTTCGATCAGCGCGATCGCCGAGTATGACGATCAGGGCACCTATGTCAGCAGCCGCTCGACGGCGCACAACATTAGCGATCGCAAGCGCACCGAGCTGGCCCTGCGCCAGCTCAACCAGTCTCTAGAAACTAAGGTGGCCGATCGCACCGCCGAGCTGGCCGATCGCAATGCCGCCCTAGAGGCCAGCAACCAGGCCCTGCACCTGAGCAATCAGCGCTTTCGCAACGCCTTTGACTATGCCGGCATTGGTATGGCCCTCGTCAACCTCGAAGGGCAATGG
Source organism: Nodosilinea sp. (assembly GCA_049646225.1). Classification (GTDB taxonomy): domain Bacteria; phylum Cyanobacteriota; class Cyanobacteriia; order Phormidesmidales; family Phormidesmidaceae; genus Nodosilinea. Next base: position 8,362 of record JBARVK010000311.1, on the reverse strand, counting down.
CTAGAGGTCAATCGCTCGCTGTGTGACATCACGGGCTACACCGAAGCCGAAATGCTGGCCACCACCTTTCAGGCCATTACCCACCCCAACGACCTCGACACCGACCTCGACCTGATGAGGCAGCTGCTCAACCAAGAGAGGCGCCACTACCACCTCGAAAAACGCTACCGCCACCGGCAGGGCCACTGGATTTGGATTCTGCTCAGCGTGTCGATTGTGACTGACGAGCAGCAGGTGCCGCTCTATTTTGTGTCTCAAATTCAAGATATCAGCGATCGCAAGCGGTCAGAGCTGGCCCTGCGCAAAAGCCAGACCATGCTGCTAGAGGCCCAGACGATCGGCCACGTGGGCAGCTGGGAGTACGACATTACGACCCAAACAGTCACCTGGTCCACCGAAAAATTTCGCATTTTGGGGCGCGACCCGGCCCTGGGCGAACCCAGCTTTGACGAGCTGCTGCTGCTCTACCACCCCGAGGATGGCGACCGGCTGCGCCAGGCGGTAGAGCACACCCTGACCACTGGCGAGCCCTACAGAATTCGGCTCAGATGCACCCGCAGCGATGGAGAGATTCGCTACCTCGAAGATCGGGGCCAGGCCGAACGCAATGCCCAGGGCGACATCGTGCGCCTATTTGGCATCGCCCAAGACATTACCGAGCGCGTGCAGGCTGAGCGCGAGCTGCGAGAGATGAGCACCGCTTTAGCCCACGCCGTAGAAGGCATTGCTCGGCTTGATGCGGCTGGGCATTACATCAGCATCAATCAGGCCTATGCCACCATGGTGGGCTACACCCCCGAGGAGCTGGTTGACCAGCCCTGGGCGATTACCGTTCATCCTGACGACTTAGAACGAGTCATGCTGGCCTACGAACAGATGCTGAGCGAGGGCAAGGTCAACATTGAAGCTCGGGGAATCCGCAAAGATGGCTCAATTTTTCATAAGCAGTTGTTTATGGTGATGGCCTACGACGACCAAAGGCAGAGCCACGGCCACTACTGCTTTATGAAAGACATCAGCGAAAGGGTGCAACTTGAAGCCGAGCGCAGGCAAGCTGAAATTGCCCTCGAGCAAGAACTAGAGCGCCTGTCGGAGGTGGTGGATACCCAGCAAACGGTGGCCCAGGTCAACCCCTACCTAGAGCAGGTGATGACGGTGATTGCAGAGCGCGCGCGGTCGCTGACCCAGGCCGATGGGGCCGCCGTGGAGTTGATCGAGGGCACCGATCTGGTGTGCCAGGCCGGTAGCGGCATTGCCCAAGACCATCTAGGCTGGCGATTGTCCCTGGCCAACAGCCTGGGTGGGCAGTGCCTCACCGAGGGGCGAGCGCTCTACTGTGCTGACGCGGAGAGCGATGGATGGAACCAAGCCCCTGTTTTTCAAAACCTGGGCCTGAAGTCGATGGTAGTAGTCCCGCTGACGTACCAGGCCGAGGGAGTCGGCGTGATCAAGGTCTTCTCGCGCCAGCCCAATGCCTTTACTGGGTCAGACCAGCAGACCCTACAGCTGATGGCCGGTTTTTTGGGAGCTAGCCTACACCTGGCTAAGGAATTTGAGGCCAAAACCACCCTGCTGCGAGACCTGCAAGACAGCGAAGAGCGCTATCGGTTGGTGGTAGCCGCTCTGTCGGAGGGGGTAGCGGTGGTACAGGCCGATGGCACCCTGCTGACCTGCAATGCCAGTGCTGCCAAGATCGTGGGCCTGCAAAGCTGGCAGATTGTGGGGCGATCGCTGGCTGATATTCCCCTCACCTTCATCCAGGACGATGGTTCTCCCTGCCCCTACGACGACTACCCAATCTGCATCACCCTGCGTACCGGGCAGGCCATCAACAATCGGGTGCTGGGCCTGGTCAGTCCCCAAGGCACCACCTGGATTTCCTGCAACACTCGCCCCTTGCAGTACCCAGACGCCCCCCTGCCTTACGCGGTAGTGGTGTCGTTTACCGATATTACCGAGCTGAGGCGATCGGAGGTGGCGGCTCTGCGGCGGCGGGCTGAGCAAGAGCGGTTGCTCAGCGAGATTGCCCAGCGCATTCGCCAAACCCTGAATCTAGAGGCCGTGCTCACCACTACTGTGAATGAGGTGCAGCAGTTTTTGGGCACCGACCGGGTGATGATCTATCAGTTTGAGGGCGATGGCGGCGGTACGGTGATTGCCGAAGCCGTGACGCCGGGGCTGCCCTCCCTGCTGGGGCAGCGCATGCAAAACACCATCAGCGACACCCACCTGGCGAGCTATAAACGGGGCGAGGTCAGAGCCTGTGCCGATAGTGATGCCGAAGCGGCCATTCTCGGCCCAATGGATCGCCTCGCTCAGGCCAAGGCTAAGGTAATTGTGCCGATAGTACAGAGCGATCGCCTGTGGGGTATGCTGCTGGCCTACCACAGCCAGATCCCCCACCGGTGGGAAGCTGCTGAGCTAGATGTACTCAAGCGACTGGCCGTACAACTGGCGATCGCGATTCAGCAATCGCAGCTGTACCAGCACATTCAAACCGTGAACCGCCAGCTCGAACACCTGGCTACCCACGACGGCCTCACCCAGTTGGCCAACCGCCGCAGCTTTGATATTCGCCTCCAGCAGGAGTGGAGCCGCCTGCTGCGGGTTCAGGCCCCCCTGAGCCTGATTTTGTGCGACATCGACTACTTCAAACCCTACAACGACACCTACGGTCACCCAGCAGGAGATATGTGTTTGCAGCAGGTGGCCGAGGCCCTAGGGCAGGCGGTGCAGCGCCCCGCCGACCTGGTAGCCCGCTACGGTGGCGAAGAGTTTGCCATCGTGCTGCCCAACACCGACCAGGCCGGAGCCGAGACCATTGCCCGCGCCATTCAGCAGACCCTGGCCGAGTTGGGCCTATACCACGGAGCCTCGCCCCTGGGCCAGTGTATTACCCTCAGTCTGGGTATCGCCAGCCTGATTCCGACGATGGGTCAAACCGCTCAAACCCTGATCGACCAAGCCGATGCGGCGCTCTACAGCGCCAAGCAGCAGGGGCGCGATCGCTACTGCCTAGCGCCCGCCACGCTGTAGCGGATACGTCTCGTAAACCTTGTTTAAGCTCAGTCAGAGACCACTTTGTGAGGGAACGCTAACAAAATAGCTGATCCGTATTTTTGGGTTTTGCTTATTTACTCATTCCCATAACCCAACTCGGCCCATGCGTATTAACTCTGTGTTCCCGCTGTCTAGAGCCATTAACCTGCAGCCGCTGGTGCTGGCGGGCGATACGGCCATGCCTACGGTGGTCGCCACTATGCGCCAGCGAGGCAGCAGCTATGTGCTGGTGACTAACCCCCAGCACCACCCCATTGGCCTGTTTACCGAACGCGACCTAGTGCGACTGACCGCCACCCAGCAGTCCCTAACCGACCTCACCCTGGCTCAGGCGATGACGCCTGACCCGGTGGTTTTGGCCGATACCGAGCTGGTCAATATTCTGACGGTGGTGACCCACATGCACCGCCATCAAGTGCGGCATTTGCCGATTGTCTCGGCCCAGGGCACCCTGATGGGCATAATTACCCACACAGCTATGCGTCAGCTGCTCCAGCCCATCGACCTGTTGCGGCTGCGGCGCGTCGACGAGGTGATGGTGCAGCCAGTGCGCTGTGCCAGCCCCACCCTGTCGGCTCTAGATCTGGCCAAAATGCTGCATCACGATCGCATTAGCTGTCTGGTGATTACCGCCACCGGGCAGCCTGACGCACCGCCCATGGGCATCGTCACCGAGCGCGATATTCTGCAACTGCAAGCGGGTCAGTCGCCGCTGGCCGACCAGACGGTGGCTGAGATTATGCAGTCGCCGGTACTGAGCATTCAGCCCCAGGCGTCGTTGTGGCAGGCCCATCAGCAGATGCAGGAGCACGGGGTGCGACGGTTGGCGGTGGTCAATGCCCAAGGCCAACTGGTGGGCCTGCTCACGCCTACCAGCCTGCTCCAGGAAGTCGATCTGACCGAAGCTCAGATCACCATAGATACCCTGCAACAGATTGTGGTCGATCGCACCTTCGACCTGGCCGAGGCCAACCAAACCCTGCAAAAGCGAGTGGACGAACGCCGCCGAGCCAAGGCGGCCCTGCAATATCAAATTGATCGCGAGCGCTTGGTTAACCGCATTGTCCAGCGCATTCGCCAATCGCTCAATTTAGATGACATTCTGCAAACCACTGTCACTGAAGCCCAGCAATTCTTAAAGGCAGAGCAGGTGTTTATCTACCAGTTTGAGCAAACCGCCGTTGGGCATATTGCGGTAGAGTGCACCCTCGATCGCTGCCCTCAGCTACAGGGTCAAGCTGAGGTCGAGGCGGTGCTGCAGCAGATCAACCCGGCGTTTTATCAGACGGGCCGCCTGTACTCAATTCCAGACCTGCAGGGCACCCGGCTGCCGAGCGCCGATCTTCAGCTGTTTCGCCACCTGCCCATGCGATCGCTGGTGGTAGCCCCAATTATTACTAAAGAGGCCCCGTGGGGGCTGCTGATTCTCAATCAGTGCTCGGCTCCCCGGCGCTGGGAAAAACAGGAGATTGACCTGCTCAAACAGCTGGCGAACCAGGCGGGCATTGCCATTCAGCAGGCAGAACTCTATGCCCAACTCGAAATCGCTAACGCCCGCCTAGATCAGCTGGCCCATGCCGATGGCCTTACCCAGGTAGCCAATCGCCGTCGCTTTGACGAGTATCTGAGGCAAGAATGGCGGCGGATGCGGCGCGATCAAGCTCCTTTAAGCCTAATTCTGTGCGACATTGACCATTTCAAGCTCTATAACGACACCTACGGCCACCCGGCGGGTGACGCCTGCCTTAAACAGGTGGCCCAAGCTCTGGCCCAGGTGGTTAAGCGCCCCGCCGATCTGGTGGCCCGCTACGGCGGCGAAGAGTTTGCCGTGGTGCTACCCGCTACCGATATCGGCGGGGCCGCAGCGGTGGCCGCTGATGTTCAGCAGGCCATAGCCCAGCTTGGCCTCGCCCACGAGACGTCTCTGACTAGCCCCTACGTCACCCTCAGCCTGGGGGTGGCCTGCACTATCCCCAGCTCAGACCCGTCGCCCCAGGCGCTCATTGACCAGGCCGATCGGGCGCTTTATGGGGCCAAGCAGCAGGGGCGCGATCGCTTTCAGGTTTTTACCGCCGAACTGGCACCGCACTGACCTAGCCATGCGCCGTTAATCGTGACGTTCCATGACGGTTTGGCTTCCCAACGGGTGCAGGGGCTGCTTCGGCAGGCACCCTCTAGGTATAGTGTTCTGCTGATGTTTTGCCGCTATGGTTCAACCTGCCCCCTCCCCAGATAGCGGCATTGCTGGGCCTTTGGCTCCAGATCTCTCGGCGGTGGTTGAAACCCTGGAGCAGGGGCTGGTGGTATGCGATCGCGACCAGACCATCACCTTGATCAACGCCACCGCCCGCCGCCTGCTGGGTCTGGGGGCAGGCCAGGTGACCGCCGCCCAGCTGACGGCTGCCGTGACGGTTTACGTACCGGGCGATCGCACCCCGCTGCCCAGCGATCAGCTGCCGCTGTGGCGGGGGCTAGGGGGCGAAACCCTGGGCGATCTGGAGCTGGCGATTGTGCATTCTGGGGGCGATCGCTACCTGGTGCTGGTCAACAGCCGCCCCCTGATCGACCCTAGCGGGCGACGCCTGGGGGCGGTCATGGGCCTCTACGACATCACCCAGCGCTACCGGGCCGAAACCGCCCTGCGAGCTAGCAATCAGGGGCTGCGTACCCAGGCCCAGCAGCGCATGGAAGACCTAAAGGCCGTCAATCTTCAGCTCCAGCAGACCGAAGCCACTCTGCGTCTCTTTTACGACCTACCGTTTTTGGGCATGGCCATCATTGCCGCCGACGCCCAGACCTGGGTGCGCTTCAACGATCGCTTCTGCGATCTGCTGGGCTACCGCCGTGACGCTATACAGCAGCTGAGCTGGACAGATCTTACCCACCCCGACGATCGACCTTTAGTCCTCGACCAAGTGGCTCAACTCTCTGCGGGTACCGTCGATAGTAGCGTTCTCGAAACCCGATTTTTGCGCCAAGATGGCCTGATCATCTACACCTCTTTAGAGATCAGGGTCATTCTCAAAGCCGACGGCAGCACCGACTTTTTTGTCACTACTGTCAAAGACATCACCGATCGCAAACTGGCCGAAATTGCCCTGATAGAGAGCGAAACCCGCTTTCGCGCCACCTTTGAGCAGGCGGCGGTAGGTATCGCCCATATGGCCCCCGACGGCCTGCTGCTGTGGATCAACCCCGCCCTGGGCAAAATTCTCGGCTACCCCCACTACCAGCTGCTGGGAGAATTATTTCAAGAAACCATTTACCCCGACGACCGGGCCAGTAACCAACGCTACCTCGACGAGATGTTGCAGGGCCAGCGTCGGAGCTATACCTGGCAGCAGCGCTACCTCTGCCAAGATGGCCACCTGATTTGGACCAACCTAACCGTGTCGCTGGTGCGCGACCCGATGCAGCAGCCCAAATACTTTATCGTGGTGCTGCAAGACATCACCCTGGCCAAGCAGGCCGAAATCATCTTGCAGCAGTACGCTCGCCGCCTGCGAGGGCTGCACGATATGGATCGGGCCATTCTCACTAACTTTAAGACCCAAGATATTGCCCAGTCTGCCCTACAGCTGATCAGCCAGCTGCTCAGCTGCCCCCAGGGCATAGTTGTTCTGTTTGACCCAGACACCCAGCAGGGCGAAGTTTTGGCCGATACCGGCATCGAAGGCTCTACCTCGGCCCTCACTCCCCTTTTTGCTCACCGATTGCTACTGCCGCTGGAGGATTTTGTCTTAGCCCAGAGCCCCCACCCGACAGCGGTTTTTCGCGGACAAGCCCCCCAGCAGTTGACCTCACCCCCGGCTGTTTTGCAGCGGTTAACGGCAACCCCAATCCAGTCGGTGATGGCGATTCCCCTGGTGGTCAACGGGGATGTGATCGGCGAGATTACCCTGGCCTCGCCGTATCCGGCCCACTTTAGCGATGACCATGAAGAAATCGGTCAAGAGGTGGCTGACCACCTGGCCATTGCCCTGCAAAATGCTCGCCTGTTTGAGCAGGTCAAGGGCGATCGCGCCCGGCTGCATGCCCTCTCACGCCAGCTGTTAGAGGCCCAAGAAACCGAGCGCCGCTTTTTGGCCCACGAGCTGCACGACGAGGTGGGTCAGGCCCTCACCGCCATTAAGCTCAACCTGCACCGCCTCGATCGCATAGTCAAAGCCCCCCAGGCCAACGCTCCCCTACAAGACTGCCTCTCTATCGTCGATGAGGCGCTCCAGCAGATACGCAACCTCTCCCTCGACCTGCGCCCCTCTATGCTCGATGACCTGGGTTTGGTGCCGGCCCTGCGCTGGTACATCAACCGTCACGCCACTCGCACTGGTCTAAAAGAAATCCTGGTGTGCGATCCGCCTCCGCAGGGGCTGCCTGCCTCGACTGAAACCGCCTGTTTTCGGATTGTGCAAGAGGCACTGACCAACATTGCCCGTCATGCCCAGGCTCAAACTGTCACCATTACCCTAAGCCAAACCGACCACACGCTGCACCTCTCTATTCAAGACGACGGGGTGGGGTTTAACCTGGAGGCCATTGGCCGTGCCAGAACCGAAGGCACCAGCCTAGGACTGCTGGGCATGGAAGAACGGGGCTTGCTGATCGGTGGGCAGTTGACGATTATCTCTGCGCTGGGAGAGGGTACGCAGATTTTGCTGCGGGTGCCGGTAGGGGATGGAGTGATCGGGTGATCGATGATCCTCAGTCCGCATTACCAATTCCCGATGATAAACCGGCCGGTTGCAAGGCGGATCTCACCTCACCTCACCCTGCTGCCCCAGGGGGCAAACCGCGCAGGCGTAGCTGAGCTAGAGACTCTGTACAATTCGCCCACCTGCTTTGGAGGTCAGCAGGCAAGAGTGATCATCAGGAGATTTCGGCAAAGATCTCAGGTATCTCCTGATACGACATCCGACGAGGTGCCCGTAGCGTAGAGAAAGAGAGAAGCTGACTCCCTAAGGTGATGTGGTGATGCTATCAAGCTATGCCCGTGAGAGCGCAGCCGTAGTGATTTCCTACTCTCCAACGGGGTGAAATAGTCCCCTCAGCACACCCAGGTCACCTTTGCAGTGACCTGGGGCGACGGCGACAGCATCTTTCAGGCGATCGCCAAACGGGCCGCCAAGCGGGCTGCCGAAGCCCACCAGGGGCGGATCTCGTTCGCTAGTGAAGTGAGTGCAGGCACCACCTTCACCGTTGTTTTACCCCTTGCACTGTGGAGTGACCATCATGGCTAAGATTTTGTTGATCGAAGACGAAGCTGGGGTACGCGACAGCATCGTTGACATTCTCAACGCCGAAG
>JBARVK010000310.1:0-2265 GCA_049646225.1 Nodosilinea sp. | reverse complement strand
CTGCCCAGCTGCACCGACGGCAGATTGGCCGCTTCAATTTTGATGACGGCCACATCGGTCACCGAGTCGACGCCGACAACCTGGCCTTCGAAGTCACGCCCGTCGCGCAAGGTAACCTGCACGGTTTTTGCCCCCTCAACAACGTGGGCATTGGTGAGAATTTTGCCATCATTGGAGAAAATAAAGCCTGAGCCGGTACCCTGCTCCAGGCGATCGGGCAGGTTAGGCGGGGGCGTTTCCCCTTCCTCCTCAAAGAACCGGCGAAAGAACGGGTTATTGAACGCATCGGGGCCAATACTGGGCACCGTGCGCTCGGCATCAATGCGCACGACCGCTGGTCCTACTTGCTCAACCGCCAGAGCGATGAAGTTTTGGTCTTCGCCCCCGAGTTGGCCAAGAACGGGTGAGCCTTGCGGTAGTTCAGTCGTCTGAGACAGCGAGGCCGTTAGGGCTGAAGGCGTTTCGGCTCCGGCCTCAACCACGGCTTCTAAATCTGCCTGGGAAATATAGTAATGACTGGCCCAACCGACACCGCCGCCAAAAGCCAAGGCTGCGGCTACCCACACAACCGGCGGAGAAAACTGCTTTGGCAACGAGTCCATGCCCATGACCTCTAGTATTGTGCCTACGCTAATGACCTTGCCTGCGCTGGCCTGCGCTGGCCATAGGCGACCAAGATAGTTCAGCCATTCTAAGGATGATCCTACTCTAATGAATATCCCCTGACGACAAATAATTCTTAAAGCTTAAGCCGAAAGTCAGGACTTTTTATGGCTAATCCTGGGGGTTGCCTCGGCACCACCCCTGGATACCTTTCCCGCCCAACCTTTAGACTCGACCTCTGAGCAATTGAGTCTGTCTTATTTATTATAGAGGGTGTACCCCCCAGGAGGTCTTTGGCCACCGATAAGGCCAGCTTTCAAGTGGGCTAAGACGTAGAAAATTGATGGTGCTACACCGTTTACCAATACAGATCAGACAGCCCCGTTGGGGGTGCCAGCAAACGACTGTGGGACTGAGGCCCAAAGCGCTAGTGACCGGTTTAATTGCCGTGCTGGCGGTGGCTTTTACGCCGGTAGGGGTGGGCTCTCGGGCGATCGCCCAAACCAGCCCAAGCGCCTGTCCTCGGCCAGTGCTGTCGCGGCTGACTCGCCACCGAGTCGCCACCGGCGAAACCCTGACGACCATTGCCCAACGGTACAACCTGCTACCCGCTACCCTCATGGGTCTCAACGCGTCTGCCCAGGGGGGCAGCGTTAGCGCTGGGCAGGAGTTACTGATACCGCCATTCAACGGTATTCGCGTGAGTGTGCCCACGGGGCAAACCTGGGATCAAGTGGCCCAGGCCTATACCAGTCGGGCCGATGTGCTATTTGAGGTCAACGGCTGCGTTAGTACGGTACCCTCAGCTATTTTTGTACCGGGGGTGAACTGGTTTCCGGGGGTGCGCACTACGGCTACGCCAGTTTCGACCGCTAGCCAGAGTCCGCTCCAAGGCTATCCGCTGCCCCAGCGATCGCAGGTGATCAGCAACTACGGCTGGCAGCCCGACCCAGCCCAGGGCAAACTGGTCTTCAATACGGGGGTGGCGCTGGCTAGCCCCGCCAGCACGCCGGTACTGGCCGTGGGGCCGGGCACCGTGGCCTTTGCCGGCAGCGATTCGATCTATGGCAACTTAGTTGTCGTCAACCATCCCCAGGGTTTGCAAACCCGCTACGCCAACCTAGATACCCTGGCGGTGCGAACGGGTCAAACGGTACGGCAGGGCGATCGCCTCGGTCCAGTCGCCCCCCGGTCTGGCGATGCAGACTCGTTTGTATTCTTTGAGGTGCGGCTTAATTCCACCATGGGCTGGGTAGCCCAAGATCCGCAAAATTTTGTGCCTACTATGGTGCTGCGTTAGCGAGAGTGGCGGGGTGGGCAGTCTGAGGCGATGCCTAGCCCGATTGTGGCTGGCATGAGCGAGCAAGACCGCTTACAATTGGCCCTAGCAGGGTACGGTTAGCGGTTCGGTGTGTGAACTAGTGGCCTTAGGTGACGTTATGGCACAGCAGTTTCCTCAACAGCCTTTACAGACTTCCCCACGGCCCTTTTCTGAGGTGAATGAGCCAACCCTCATCTCGGGCGTATTTTGGACGCGGCTGCTCACCTACCGTCCGCTGTTTCTATTGGGAGGGCTGTGGCTAGCTCTGGTGTTCGTATCGGCGATCGCCTATCACGGGCTGATGTTCAACGAGCCGATCGAAGATACAGCCTACGCTGAGG
>JBARVK010000309.1:0-14907 GCA_049646225.1 Nodosilinea sp. | reverse complement strand
CCACCGTCGCCTGCATTGAGTGGACCGAACCGCTGATGGCCGCTGGCAACTGGGTACCCGAACTGGTGACCATAGCGGGGGGTGAATCGCTCTTTGGCGAAGTGGGCCGACACTCTCCCTGGCTAACTTGGGACGACCTGGTGACCGCCGACCCAGAGATAATTGTGATCATGCCCTGCGGCTACGATCTGGTGGTTACCCAACGTGAGAGTGAAGCGCTGGCCACCCATCCTCAATGGGCACAGCTCAATGCTGTACAAACGGGTCGGGTTTACCTGACCGATGGCAACCAGTACTTCAACCGCCCAGGCCCTCGGTTGGTCGATTCTGTAGAAATTTTGGCGGAAATTTTTCACCCACAGCAAGCGGTCTATGGCTACCGAGGCCAAGGTTGGCAGCCCTTTAGTACCGGGCACAGTTAGCGCCGCTGCGGATAGGCATAGCCAAGCCCTAGCTACGCTGACGCTTTTGGAGCGCCTCTAGCATCTGCTGCTTGACGGCTTCGGCCCAAAGACTAAAATCCTCTCGGTTTTCGAGGGCGTTACGAGCTGGGGTAGAGACAGCTGTAGCTGACTGCGAAGACTTTAGGGTAGACATGGCTCTATTAGATATATACAGAGTTCTTATATCTCTGATATAACAAATCTCCGATGGCCTCGGCTACGCGATTATGCGCTGCTTGCATTGACTTGACCAGGACCTGCATTACAACTGGCGATCGCGCAGCGTTCCCTTTGGGGAATCGCCCCAGGTTTACCCTAAAAATTCCTCAAACCTAAAACTTTTCAGCTTCCGCTAGCGCCATGGCTTTATTGGCCGAGTAGGTCTGCACCCGATCTTGGGCCACTGGGTAGCGATCGTCCTCAGGCGGTACTTCGGCCATGAGATCGGCGGCCCGCTGCCAGCGCACGGCCAAGTCTAGCCATTCAGCGGCGGTAGATGCCGATTTGCCGTCTTCTACCGACTGTTGAGCGATGCGCACAGCCAGCACAAAGGGGTCTTGCCCGGTTGGACTAACGGGTTCAGCAGCTGCATTGGGCTCGTTAACTGTGTCGCTCTGGGAGCCTAATCTCAGGTCAACTCCCAGCCAATCTTTGGTCGCCCACCCCACCAGCAGCAGCAGCAGCGACAGACTGGCACCGCCAATAATCCCGCGCCAGAAGGCTTTGCTGCTGGTGGCGGGCTTTTTCCGATAGACATCGTCTAAAAACGGGTTGCGTTGACGGGGGGCACGCAGGTCACGCCACAGGCGAGCCACGGGGTTGGGCCGCTTGAGCACGATCGGCTCCGACCACAGCAGGCTTTTTTCGGGGTCTCGTTTGATCTCATCAAGCCAAAGCAGCTGCTGCTCCTGCACAACACGGCTGTTAATATTGACTCGGCTAATGCCTCGGGGGCTGATCGTTTCTAGTACGTGGCGAACCTGGTCGACTACGGTCTCTCGGGGCAATGCCTCGGCGCTGGGTGCTTCCACCAGCAGTTGTAGAACGCCGTGGTCCTGAATGGCACGGGTACGAATGCTTTCCTCCGCAAAGTGCTCATTCAAAATTTGAATGATGGCGGCTACGCTTCCCTGACGGGCCTGGAAATCAATATCGTCGATGGTTGGATGCATAACTCAAAGCTGCCGCCCGCCACGGAGTACCGCAACATAGCGCAGGTATAAACGGCTGATCTCGAAATTATATCAACCGCTGCCCAACCTGGAACGTTCTGAATAAAGTCCCAGGATCCTAGAACTGAGCTACTCAAGATTAGCAATCCTGCGGTGCGGCCCGGCAGCGGGTTGAATTCCGGCTACAGCAGATGCTGAAAGCGATCCTCACTGCCGAGCTGCTTCACAGCGGCTTTGATATCCTGGGTGCGGTCTTTGCGCACGATTAGGGTGGCATTGCCGTCCCGCACAATCACTACATCCTCCAGACCAATGGTGACTACAACCTCATCGGGGTTCGCCGAGTAGACAATACTACCAGTGGTATCGAGAGCCACATGGGTCGCTAGATCGACGTTTTGGTCGCCGGGCTGTTTAAGCAGACGCTCTACCGCATTCCAGTCGCCCAGGTCGTCCCAGCCAAAGGTGACAGGCATCACCTGGGCGCGATCGGTGTGCTCCATAACGGCGTAGTCAATGCTGAGCTTATCGAGGTCGGGGTAGGCATCTACTCCTTGGGCGAGCAGGGCCTGCATCAAGTCGGGGGCGTGGGTTTTGAGTTCGTCGATCATGACCCCGGCCGGGAAGACGAACATGCCGCTGTTCCAGCTAAATCGGCCGCTGTCGATGAAGGTTTGGGCTGTGGCTGCGTCGGGTTTTTCGGTAAAACGACTGACGGTGTAGGCGCTGAGGTCGCCGTAGGTGCTGGTGGTCTGGCCTTGTTCAATGTAGCCATAGCCCGTAGCTGGGTAGGTGGGCGAAATGCCCAGGGTTGCGATCGCCCCTTTACTCGCCAGCGCCGCCGCCGCCCGCAGGGTTTGGCAAAACGCCTCTTCATCGGCAATCCAGTGGTCGGCGGGGAAGAAACCCACCAGGGCATCGTCGCCGTAGCGTTGGGCGACTTCTAGGGTGCCCCAGGCGACCGCCGGGGCGGTGTCGCGCCCCACGGGCTCAACCAGCAGGTTGGCCTCGGGTAGGTCGGGCAGCTGCCCGCGCACCCGATCCGCCAGGTGGGCAGCAGTGATCACCCACATGTTTTCCCAGCTCTCGGCCAGGGGCAGCAGGCGATCGGCGGTAGCCTGCAGCAGGCTGCGATCGCTGCCGTCTAGGCACAAAAATTGCTTGGGGCGGGCCAGGCGGCTGACAGGCCAAAACCGTTCCCCTTTGCCCCCAGCTAGAATAATAGGAATAAGTGCAACCATAGTATTTATGCTGTTTTACGCTCAAAAATAAGCCGTTACGGCTGTTTGCAGACGGCATTGAACTCTTGACCACTGGGGTTTAGCCCCGGCGCAGAAAACCTTAGCCGCGTCGCCGCCATCGAGTCCACCTGTATAAGTGGCTCAATCCTATCCTTTGACGGCAGAATTCAGGGCAAAATTCGCTTAATATTGATTAACACATTAACCTGTTGCAAAGATTGGGCCGGGTTCTAGAGTTGCCTCCGGGACTGTTGGCAAGGGCGGTGTAGTCTAAGCTCTGGCCAGCTTCAGTTTGGCCTTACAACCTGTGCAGAGACTACAGTGGCAGAACGCAACAGGAACTATGGTGGTAGGGCGTCGCAGCAGGTTAAGTAGGTATTCATGACAACCCCGTCGCAAAACGTTGAGTCCCAGCCGGATAGCCCCACCCAGCCCAATGCGTCGGCCCCTGTCGAGCAGTCTGAGCCGATTGTTTCTGTAAGCTATCCTGCACACCACGGGGCTCAACAGAGGGCTGCTGCGACTCAACGTGCCCCCCGGAGGGCGCTCAACTCCCTGCTGTGGGGTGGCGCATTTGTCGGTACGGCGGCGGTTTCAGCGGTATTGGGGGCGGCGATCGCCCTGAGTGTGCCGCTGCCAGGCTTCCTCGGTGGTGGCTCCAATTCAGCCACCAGCTTTGGCGATCTATGGCAGGCAGGCTTTCGCTATCGAGTGGCGCGGCCAGTCAATATTTTGGTGATGGGCATCGACGAAGTACCCGATGCTCAACCCACCTCTGACGCTGTTTTTGCAGGACGCACCGATACGCTGCTGTTGGTCAGGGTCGATGCCGAGGCTGGCACTCTCAACGTGATGTCGATTCCCCGCGACACCCGAGTGCAGATACCGGGCTTTGGCATGGATAAAATCAACCAGGCTAATGTGCTGGGGGGGCCAGAACTGGTCGCCCAAACCCTGGGCTACAACCTGGGTAACATTCAGGTTGACCGCTACGTGCGCATCAACACCGCCGCCTTTCGAGACATGGTCGATCTGGTCGGGGGCATTGAGGTCAATGTCCCCAGTCGGATGGAATACACCGATCGCACTCAGGAGCTTTATATCGATCTCTACCCGGGTTGGCAGACTCTAAATGGCGATCAGGCCGAGCAGTTTGCCCGCTACCGCAAAGAAAGTGGCGACATTGGCCGGGTACAGCGTCAGCAAATTCTGCTTAAAGCTCTGCGAGAGCGGTTGACGAACCCCACCGTTATTCCCAAGTTGCCCCAGGCGATTCGCGTGCTGCAGCGCTACGTTGATACCAACCTCACCCTGGAAGAAATGCTGGCGATCGCCAATTTTGGCCTCGAAATAGAGTCAGACCAGCTGCAGATGGTCATGCTGCCCGGTCGATTTAGCACCCCTGCAGAGTTTACCGCTAGCTACTGGCTGCCCAACTGGGATACTTCGGCAACGGTGATGCAACGGTTCTTTCAGGCTGAGGAAGTTGGCCTCTACGCCGATAACTCCCAAGATCGCTATACGACTGACCTGGCGATCGCGGTTCAAAATGCCTCTGGACAGCCCGAACAGGCCGCCTCAGTGGCGCGCTACCTGCGCGAAAACGGATTTAGCAACGTCTACTTAATTGACGACTGGTCTGGCACCGTGGCGCGTACCGAAGTAGTGGCTCAGCAGGGCGATATTGAGAATGCCCGTACGGTGGAATCCCTGCTAGGGGTGGGCCGAGCACTCTCGGAGTCAACGGGCGACCTTGGCTCTGATCTGACCATTCGAGTGGGTCAAGACTGGACCGAGCGCACGAGTCAAACCCTCGACGCCCCGCCGCAATAACCCTATTCAGTCTTCTAAATTCTGATCTCCTAAAAATCTATTTTTTTTGAATAACATAAAATGCTCCCTTCGCTCTATTGGGCAGTAAGGTGATCGCAATTATTCGTAGGGTGCGTCGTCGCTAGGCGTGACACCCAAAGCTAACCCTGGTGGTGCGTTGGGCGATCGCCACAACACGCCCTACAGCGTCGTTTAATTAGGGCTACCTACGTATTAGCGTCCCCAGCAACTGAAGGTGACAAGTTTATGAACTATCGCCTTCTTTCACGCTATTTGGGCCGATAGTTAAGCTTCGCCAAGCCTTTGATCGGCCACAGGAATACTTGGCTAATAAAGGTTAAATGATTCAGGAGACACGCAGCGATCCAGAGGCTGGAGTCTAGGATGATGTTGGCATTTAAAATCAGGCGTCACATGGACTCTATCCAAACTCAAGTCATTCTTTTGACAAATAAGATTGACGCCCTGCATCAAATGATTGATCAGGTTAACGATCAGGTCTCTGCGCTCATTGCGACTCAGTCCTGTGCCATCCCACTTGACGAATCTGGGGTTGAGCGCCTCTCCTATGGCAAGTCTTTTCGAAAGCATGCTGGGCTGCTTGACAGTGTATGCGAGCACAAAGACGTGCTGCTAGACAGCAGCTATCTCGACTTTGACCGCCAAAATACAGAGACAACCTTTTCCCAGGACGTACAGATTCAGCGCCTGACGGCCCAGTTGACGGCGGCCTATAACCGGATCGCGGCTCTAGAAGAGCAACTGCTGGCCTCTCGAGTTCACTAGTCTTGAATGTAGGGTTCGCCTGAGGATAGAGCGGCTTCGGCCCTGACAAACTCACGCCCCAGGTAGGCGGCATGGTCTAGATAGGTGATCGGGCAAGGGTTAGCCGGGTCTTCAAAAATGGCTATACAGAGTTCCTTGGCGGTGCGCCCGCTGTAGATGCGGCTGGGGAGGCGTTCTACGGATCCTCTAACGGGCAGGGGTTTACCCGTGACTGGGTCACAGGCTAAGCCTTTGTCATTAATGATGTTAGCAAAGTGCTTGGCGTAAATTAGCCCCTGATTTACATCTAAATAAATCAAAAAGTAGCCGCCTGGATCGAGCTCAATGTAGCGCTTCGAGAGCTGATCATCGAGGACCTGGCGCTGGGTTTTATCAGCAGGCTGAGTGTTAGAAGGAAAAGTCATCGCAGGATGGCACGGCGATCGCGGCTTATACAGGGTCAAGGCTCTCTATGGTAGCGTGCCTAGCCATCTCCCTCGCAATTTTTCTGCTCCTGGCTCCCCTGCTCCATAGCTTTCAGCCCCAATCGTTGAACTTCTGTCGTTGACTACTAGGGCAGCTTGAGGGGGAGGTCGGCGTTGATGGCGTCAATCTCTTGCTGTTCTAAATCGTTAACCTCAGCGATGTAGCGACTGAGCAACTTTGCTAAACGCCCATCGTAGAAGCGATGCAGGCTGTAGTTACCTAGGGCCGGAAACCCGCGCCGTTTTTTGTGTCTTCCCCCGGCACCCGGGTCAAATAGGGTAATACCGTTGGCAATGGCCCACTCAATCGGCGCATAGTAGCAAGCGTTGAAGTGCAGGTTGTTGAAGTCTAGGGTAGACCCCCAATAGCGACCGTAGAGGCGATCGCCCTTGGTCAGGCAAAACGACATGCCAACTGGGTCGCTGTCATCATCACCGTAGGCGGCAAAAAACACCATCCGGTGGCGGTAGTCGTGGTGCAGGAGCGCAAAGAATTTGCGGCTCAAATATTTGCTGCCCCACCAGCCAAACTTATCGCAGGTGTCGGCATAAAAGTCGTACATCTGGTTGCACAGAGGTTTACTAATCGCGTCACCCGTAACCGCCTCCAAACGCAGCCCGGCAGTTGCCATCGATTTGCGCTCGCGCTTGATGTTGCGCCGCTGGTTGGCGTTAAATATGCCCAAGTAGTCGTCAAAGTCGTGAAAGCCCTGGTTTTGCCAGACATAGCTGTGGTGCAGCCACGGCGAGAACCCTAGCTGGGTCATGGTGGCCCGCCACTGGGGGTCGACGTAGAGAAAGTGGCAGCCCGAGATACTGTTGCGATCACAAAAGTCGTCGATCACCTCGATCATCGCTCGGGTAATCACGGCCTCGTCAACGTCGGGGGCAATCAAAAATCGGTAGCCCTCCGCCGGAGTAAAGGGCGACATGCCCAATAGCTTGGGGTAATACTCGACCCCTAGCCGCTCGGCCAGGTCGGCCCACTGGTGGTCAAACACAAACTCGCCCCGGCTGTGCCCCTTTAGGTACATGGGGGCTGCCCCCACCAGGGTTTTGCCTTGCCAGAGGGCGAGGTGGCAGGGCAGCCAGCCCGCATTGGCCCCTACGCTACCCGATCGCTCCATATTGTGCAGCCAGCTCCACTCCAAAAAAGGTGTAGCTAAGGGCTGGGCTAGCTCGTCCCACACCGCCTCGGGCACCTCTTCAATAGAACGCAGCCAGGTGGCGGTGAGAGACGGCGCAGTGGGGTGGCCCATGGGTGGTTAGCCGGTAGGGGACATATCGTTATTCTCCAGGGTAAAGGAATTTGCGGTTCTATGCAGGGGGCAGCACCCGGTAGTGCAAAAACACCTCATTGCCCACGGTTTGGTTCGATAGCAGCTTCAGCTGGGGGGCCAGATGGGCCAAGAACCCATCCCCCTCCACGGGGGATGGAGCTGTTGTTCCTCCTAGCAGCAGGGGACATATCGTTATAAAGACTTCATGGACACAGCGACAGCGCAGCAGCTCGGCGGTAAGCTGGCCGCCGCCGAGCAGAGCCAGTTTAGCCACCCCTGCTTGCCTCAGCTGAGCGAGCACCCAGCGCCAGTTCCAGGGGTGGGTCTGGGCCTCGGGTACGGCCCAGATGTACTGAAATTGCTCTACCGTCCAGCCTTTGGCCCCCGCAGGGGTTGTGACTAAGCCCCTGGGCACGGTCTGATGAAAATACCGCAGCTCGGGATTCAAGCTGCCCGAGGGTGACCAAACGATTTGAACGGGCTGGTCTGCCTGCCGCCGCTGCCGCCGCTGGGCCAATAGTTCAGGATGGCGCACACTGAGGGTCGTGCCGTAGGCCCTCAGCGTGCCGCCGCCAAAGAGTACTCCATCTGCCGCCGCCACCTGGGACTCTAAATGGGCCAAATCGACCGGAGATGAAAACCGCGCCGCCCCCCGCCCAACATCGGCGATCTTGCCGTCCAGGCTCATGGCCAGCACTAGCGTGACGTGGGGAATAGCAGGGTTAGAGTGGGGGGCGATCGCCAAGGTCGTCGGTCATGGTCATGAAAACCCCTTCAGTTTACCGAAGGCTGGCCATCGCCTAGATCCCAGCTGCGGTGGCAAACCCAGCCCTGGTTGGGCGATCGCTGGTAAAACCGCATTTCCCACTGGGTAGGCGTCTTGCAGTCGATAGCGGCCTCGGCCTGGGCGACCATGGCATTGACCTGCTTTTTATCCAGGCCACAGGCCAGGGGCATACCCAGCTCATCCTGAATGCGGAGGGGCATTTTGCGGGTGGGCGACTTGACCGTGCAGGCAAAATTGACCATTACCTGCTTCAGCCAGGGGGCCGTAATCGCCATGCCGCAGCCGTCAGGCTTGGTGACTACGCCATCCATGGTCACTACCGGGGAAGGGCGCGATTTTAGCCCCCGGTTAAAGGCGCGGTCAAGGCTTTGGGTATAGACCGGAGCAGCGCTACCCTGTTCTTCAAAGCCTTCAATTAGGGTAAAACCGGGTACAGCGCCCTTCGCTCCGCTGACTCCTTGAGCATCGCCACTCTGGGCCAGAAACTGCTTGATCTGCTCAGCCAGGGTGCCGGTTGGGCAGACAAAAATAGCAAACTTGGTCATGGTATTCCCAGAGAAACAGCGAACTGGGAAGTACGGTGCTAGCCTGCTCTAGCCCATCTGGCTACATACAGACGCTAGGGATAGAGGCAGGACAAAGACTATACCTCTATGTAGCAGCTTAGGCTATGGATGCTCAAATGCTGCGAACGGGCCGTTATTCTTAAGGATTTCTTCGCGCACTGCTGCCAGGGCTTAGCCCTGAGGCTCCCTAGCGATGGGGCGCATCAAACGCATTGTCAATGTAATCTTGCAGCACCAGATAGCGATCCTCGTCTATGGTCAGCGGCTGGGCTGGATGAGCAGGGCTGCGGCCTCGACTCGTTCGACAGGCGACCAGGGCCACATCAAAGCGACAGGTCGCCGCCGCCCACTGGGGATGCTTGAGCAGATAAAGCTGAGCCGCCTTCCACAGCTTAGCCTGCTTGTTGCGGGTAATTGCCATTAGACCGTAGGCATCCCAGTTGCCCTGGCTGCGCGTTTTGACTTCTACAAACGCCAGGTGTCCGTTGGGGCCGGCAGGACCCTTGGCTACGACCAAATCAAGCTCGCCCCAGCGGCAGCGCCACTGGCGATCGCACAGTTGCCAGCCCTGGGTTTGCAGCCAGTTGGCCACCAGGGTTTCGCCCAGGGTGCCCAGGTCAGTTTTGCTGAGTTCGGCGGTCATGCCCGGCTCCGGAGTATCGATACCCCTAGCGTGCCCAAAGTGAGGCCAACCCGGTTGCTGGTGCGAAGGGTTAAGCCGCTTTACCGATAATTGGTGAACTGAACCGCCACCGGCCAGTCTTCCTGCTTGACAAGCTGCATTGCTTGCTGGAGGTCATCTTTAGACTTTCCCGTCACCCGCACCGCATCCCCCTGGATGGCGGCGGTCACCTTTTTGAGGTTGTCGCGAATCAGCTTGGTAATCTGCTTGCTCATGTCCTGCTCGATGCCCTTTTTGAGCGTGACCGTCTGGCGCACCCGGGTGCCGCTGGCCGCTTCTACATCGCCATACTCAAAAATTTTCAGAGATAGGTTTCGCTTAGCCGCCTTCTGGTGCAGCAGATCTTTGACCGCGTCGAGGGTCATGTCGCTGGCGGTTTCGATGGTAATGCTATCGTCCCCCAGATCGAGGGTGGTCTTGGTATCCTTCAGGTCGTAGCGGCTGGTCACATCTCGACGGGTTTGGTCGAGAGCGTTGACCAACTCCTGGCGATCGAAGTCACTGACGATATCAAAGGAATAGCTAGAAGCCATAAATCAATACTAAGTATCTGCGCACCATCAGACTACATCAAGGCCGTCCGACAGCTCAAGAAATAGAGCGTGAAGGTGCTGAGGTTGGCGACGGCAAACATCAGCGATCGCCCGAGCGGCAGGTTTAAGATATAGGCTGCCGGGTACAGGGTGCGGGCGATCAAGTAGGCGATCGCGGCCCCCAAGGCCAGATCCGACTGCTGACCCGTTACATAGGCCATCAGCGCCGCTGGAGCATAGAGAATGAGCGACTCAAAGGCATTCTCATGGGCCCAGGTAGCCCGCTGAGCGTAGGGCGGCAGCTTCGACAACATCGCCCGCGGTGCCGCCTGGTCGTAACCCACCGCAAACCGCCCATAGCCGACCGCCAAAAAGGGTAGGTACACTAGCCCCGCCGCTAGCCCAATGCTGACCAACAAGAAACCCGGCATAGTAAACAAAAAGGCCATGGGAACCCTATTTTCACAACGGTTTATGGCGCGATATGCTGCCTAGTCAAAGTAGAACAGGGTGACAATTTTGCGTTGGTCTTCCGCGTCCTGACAGGTTTTGAGCAGGGTGTGGCTGTCGTGGAAGGCAAAGCAGACCAGCTGCTGGCAGCGAGAAATGATTTCCTGATTGCACAGGGAGCTAGCCTCGGCCAGAGACATGGCGTCGTTGGCCGGGTTCTCCACCAGGTGCATCACCTGCTCCAGCTGATCGCGCGACTCGTGGGGCTGGCGGGCCAGGCTCTGGGGCAAAATGACGGTGAGCAGGTTGGGGTCGGCCTGCATCGCCCCTTTAATGGCCGCGGCGTTGGTGCCGGTGGCCCCGGAGGTAATAATGCGGTTCCCCCCCAGGGCTAGGGCATAGGTCATCAGCTCAATCAGCTGCTGGTGGGTAATAGGCACATGGCGCGACCCTAGAATGGCTACCCGCTTAGACCCCGACTGTTGAATAGCCGCGAGTTCCTGCAAAAACGTGTCGACTTTAGCGGATTCGACCGACGACGCTTCAATGGACTGACTCAAGGGCTGCACCGAATGCGATAATAACGCGCTTCATTGTATCAGAAGGTGAGGGTAAGGCAAGGCTCCCAGGCAAGCCCGCTGCGGTCTGACTCAGCTAGCCGAGACGGGGAGCTTGAGGTCGAGCAGCTGCAGGAGCCGATCCATATCGAAGTGAGTGGTAATCAGGTCTTGAATGCACTGCACCTTGATGGGCTCGTGCAAGCGCACCTGACCAAACAGTTCATCAATGCGCTCTACCGTAGATAGGGTGTCAGAATCGACCGAAACGATGGGCACCTCTAGATCTGATGCTCGCTCCAAAATTTCTGGGGACGGAGGAATTTGGCCCGTTAGCACCAGGCACTGGGTGGAGGTTTCCAGGGCGGCAAACTGAATGTCAGTGCGATCGCCCCCGGTCACCACCGCCATATTAGTCGCTTTGCGGAAGTACCGCAGGGCTGAGTTCACGTTCATCGCCCCAATGGTCAGAGTTTCGACCATCAGATCTAGGCGATTGGGGCAGCAGAGCACCTCAGCATTGAGGCGGCCCACAATTTCTCGCACCGTAACGCTGCGCATAATCGGCGATCGCGGCAGCAGCGCCAGCACTGGAATCCCCTGACTCTCTAGAAAGGGACGGGCGAGTTCGGCGCAGGCGTCAGCGGCGTCAGCGGGGATATCGTTGACAATCACCCCGATCAGACGCGACCCCAGCTGGGCTTTAGCCGCCAGCAGGCGATCGACCAGCAGCAGTGAATCGTAGCGGGTGACCAGCAGCACCGCCGCATCAATATCCGCCGCAATATGGGCCACCGAAAGGCTCAGCAGCGTGCCTTCGGTCAGGTTGCCAGGGCCTTCTAGCAGCAGCAGGTCTTCACCCCGGTGCTCAGTATAGCCCTGCAAACTGTAGTGAGTCGGCGCCTGGCCATCAGGTGCTAAACGGTCAACCACCGCAGCCTCACTCAGCGAAATAGAGGGTGGGTAAAACCGGGTGGTAGGCAACTTTAGGGTTTCGACGATAAAGTCTAGGTCAGGGTCGGCCCTGTCGCCGCCGCTAGTACTGCCCATGGGCTTGCCAAACCCAATATCCATGCCTGCTGACTGAAGTTGGAGGCCAATGCCCAGTAACACCGCCGACTTGCCGCTATACGACTCGGTCGAACCAATCACTAATCGTTTTGCTGAACTGGGCTTTGCTAAACTTGGCACGCTGCAACTCCTCTATGGCGGCAAGGCACTGCTCTCTGACTACGGGGCAATGTCGCCCTAATGTAGTCCCATACCAGATGAGTAATGCCAGTAGGCACAGTACCACAATCATTCTGACACTTTAGCGGATGTCCAGCGTTAGACCGCGTGATTGGAAAGAATAAATCAGCCCGACTCTCTGGCTCACCCGCTGATCCGTGCTGGGTCGTGGTTCTCAGGCCTGCGCTAGCGAAGATTTAGTCGTCTAGCCGCAGCAGCTTCCGGTAAAACCCCTGGGAAAAATCTGCCGGGCGTTTTTGTCGTAGCGCCACCAAGACGTCAAACAAAAAATCTACAAATTCAAAGGTTGCCATGGTGATTTCATAGCTTAAGTCGTTATCGTCATCAAACTGCATGCGGCAGCGAGTCAGGTCAGCGGGTAGCACTGAGACATTCCAGGTGGCGACAAAGGCAATGCTGTTGCCGCCTTCAATATGGCGCTCGCCCTCCAAATTACCCTGCTTGTAGAGAGAGATGGCGTAGGGTAGCGCATTCCGTTTACTGCCTTGGTAGTAGGGCATATAAACACTGATGTCTTGCTTACCAGCGGGCTGTATTGCCTCAAACGTCATGCTCATGGATCTGGCCTTAGGTCGAGTTTTAAAAAACGATCAAGTCGGTGTTCATCGGGTTTAGCTGCCTAGGATACTAGATACCCACCCTGCCTGGTTGGCCGATGATGCTCTATACACAGCTAGCATTCCCTAGGATGGTGCTGGGGGCATCACCGAAATTTTCTTGCAAAATCGGGGATGATAGACCTAGGCCAGGGGCATGCTTGGGGTAAGGTACTCTCTCCAGGCGTAGCAACCTGGCCATTGTCGTTTTTGTCGTGCTTCACCACCTGAGTTCATGGCTGATATTCCTGAACGCTTTGCCGCCAAACGCTTTTTCACGCCCCTTGACGAGTTGGAAATTGAAGATTTTCCAGGGTTTTCCGGCCGTCGCTTGAAGGCTGCCCTGACCTTGGGGGTGTTGTGGGGGGCGACAATTGTGCTGCACCTGGTGTCTTGGGGCACCTGGCTGGTGCTTGGGATGACGGCGATTTTGAGCACCCATGCCCTGCGCATTTTGCTAACTCGGCCAATGCTACCCTCAGCCCCGCTGCCCGCCACCGATTACCCTGTTGTCCGACCTGTCCCTACAGCTGAGAATTGGGAGGCTTGGCCCTATGTATCGTTGCTGGTAGCGGCCAAAAATGAAGAGACCGTTATCGAACCTCTGGTGGCAGCGTTGTGTCAGCTCGACTATCCTGCCTGCCGCTATGAGGTGTGGATTATTGACGACAATAGTACCGATGGGACGGCCCGCCGCCTGCAAACCCTCCGCGATCGCTATCCCCAGCTGCGGGTCCTGCGGCGTAGCGCTGGGGCTACTGGCGGCAAGTCCGGGGCGCTCAACCAGGTTTGGCCTGATACCAAAGGCGACATTATTGGCGTGTTTGATGCCGATGCTCGGGTCCCCAGAGATCTACTACGCCACTTGGTGCCCCTGTTTGCGCAGCCTAACGTAGGGGCTGTGCAGATGCAAAAAGCTGTTGTCAATCGGGCCAAAAACCTCTGGACTCGTGGTCAGCAGGCTGAGATGGCCCTCGACACCTACTTTCAGCAGCAGCGCATTGGCCTAGGCGGCATTGGCGAACTGCGCGGCAACGGCCAGTTTGTGCGGCGAGTGGCCCTGGCCCAGTGCGGCGGCTGGAATGAAGAAACCATCACCGACGACCTCGACCTAACCCTGCGCCTGCACTTTGGCGGCTGGGAGATTCAGTTTTTGCTCCACCCCGCCGTGGGCGAAGAGGGGGTTGAGCGACCCCTAGGCTTGTGGCACCAGCGCAACCGCTGGGCTGAGGGGGGCTACCAGCGCTACCTCGACTATTGGCGACTGATTGCTCAGCATCGGCTGGCTCCGGCTAAGACCTTTGACATGGCGGCTTTTTGGATGATTCAGTACGGGTTGCCTACGGTGGCCCTGCCCGATTTTGTGATGGCGGTGCTGCGGCATCGACTGCCGCTGTTTTTGCCGGTGTCGAGTCTGGCCCTGATGCTCTCGATGGTCGGCATGTTTTGCGGGCTGCGGCGCACCCGTCAGCAATCGGTTTGGGTGAGCGGGGTACAAACGCTCTGGGGCAATTTCTATATGCTGCACTGGCTGCTAGTGATTGCTACGATGACGATGCGGCTAGCTGTACGACCCAAGCGGCTGCGCTGGGTCAAGACCACCCACCTAGGCGGTGAAGACGATATTCAAATCGATCTATCCTAGGTTTGATCTTGTCGGAGTTTTTTGCGATCGCACGCTATGCCCTGGTTCGTTAAAATTGAGAGAGGTCTTGTCAACAAAGCCCGCTTTGACCAGTTTGTGCCCGCCCATGTGGCCTACGTCAAAGACCTGATTGCCCAGGGCCACGCGGCCAAGAGTGGCTACTGGGCCGAATTTGGGGGTGGTATGCTGTTGTTCCGGGCCAGTTCAATGGAAGAAGCCCGCGCGATCGTAGCCGCCGACCCGCTGATTAAAAACCACTGCGTCGAGTATGAGCTACATGAATGGCGGGTGGTCGTGGAGTAGGAGGAACAGCTGTGGCCGATTCTAGCGATGGATACAAAATCGTCAGCGACAACCGCCAGGCTCGCCATGAGTACGAAATTTTAGAAACCTACGAAGCGGGCCTAGAACTCATGGGCTCAGAAGTCAAGTCGATTCGCCAGGGCCGGGTCAACCTCCGCGACGGCTACGCCTCGATTAGAGACGGAGAGCTGTGGCTGCACAATGTGCACATCTCTCCCTACACGATGACCAACAAAGCCTATAACCACGAGGCCAAGAGGGCTCGCAAGCTACTGCTGCACCGCGACGAAATTCGTAAACTAATCGGCAAAATTGAGC
>JBARVK010000308.1:0-10617 GCA_049646225.1 Nodosilinea sp. | reverse complement strand
GGGGGAGATGGGGGAGATGGGGCGATGAGAGGATGTGGGGAGAGCAGGGTTGAGTGTCGCCTATAGGCTGATTGGCAGAACAGGGGTTTGAACCGGTGATCAGCTAATCCTTTCCGTGAGGTGAAGGACGACGGAACGTCCTTCTCGATGGGGGTCTGGGCCAGCGAATTGGCCCCAGCGGCAGATTTGGCCTTCGACCCCAATTGTGCACCGCAATTTCACTACCTAACGCTTCATAGCTCAATCCAAATCAATGGACTCTGGTCCCAAACAATCGTTCTCGCGGGGCAAACAGCCGTTTGCCCCTACCAATCTAAAACCCAGCGCCACCATTGGTGATTTCAGTTCAAAAGCACCTCAATGCGATCGCCCCGCCCCTAAAATAAGAATTTGTCGAGAGTGCAGGAACCCCCATGACCGTTCGCGTTCGCATTGCCCCCAGCCCCACCGGGAATCTGCACATTGGTACCGCCCGCACCGCTGTCTTCAACTGGCTGTTTGCCCGCCACGAAGGGGGCCAGTTCATCCTTCGCATTGAAGACACCGACGAAGAGCGATCCAAGCCAGAATTCACCGAAAACATTCTCTCCGGCCTCAAATGGCTCGGCCTGGATTGGGATGAAGGCCCCTTCTTTCAGTCTCAGCGGCTCGATCTCTACCGCCAGGCCATTCAAACCCTGATCGACAAAGGCCTGGCCTACCGCGCCTACGACACCCCCGCAGAACTCGACGCCATGCGCGAGGCCCAAAAGGCCAAGAACCAGGCCCCCCGCTACGACAATCGCCACCGCGATCTCACCCCCGACCAGCAGGCTGCCTTTGAGGCCGAGGGCCGCCCCGCCGTCATTCGCTTCAAAATTGACGACAGCCGCACCATCACCTGGACCGACCTAGTGCGCGGCCCCGTCACCTGGCAGGCCAGCGATCTGGGCGGCGACATGGTGGTGGCGCGGGCGTCTTCCAGCACCACCATCGGCCAACCTCTTTACAACCTGGCCGTCGTCGTCGATGACATTGATATGGCCATTACCCACGTCATTCGGGGCGAAGACCACATCGCCAACACCGCCAAGCAAATCTTGCTCTACGAAGCGCTAGAATCCACCGTTCCTACCTTTGCCCACACGCCGCTGATTTTGAACCAAACCGGCCAAAAACTCTCCAAGCGCGACGGCGTTACCTCCATTGCCGATTTCCAAAAAATGGGGTTTGTGGCTCCGGCCCTGGCCAACTACATGACCCTATTGGGCTGGTCAGCTCCCGATGGAGCCGAACAGTTCATCCTTGACGAAGCCGCCAAGCAGTTTAGCTTCGATCGCGTCAACAAGGCCGGGGCCAAATTCGACTGGGATAAGCTCGACTGGCTCAACAGTCAGTATCTCCACAGCATGGAGCCTGCGGCCCTGCTAGAGCTAGCCCTGCCCTATCTCCAAGACGCTGGCTACGCCATTGATGCCGACGCCGATCGCAGCTGGCTGCTGCCGCTGATTGCCATGCTCGCCCCCAGCCTGACCCGGCTCACCGATGTGGTCGAGCAAAGCCGCTTTTTCTTCACTGCAACCGTTGACTTTGCCGACGATGCCAAAGCCCAGGTGCAGATTGACGGTGTGCCCGCCGTGCTAGGGGACGTTCTGAACGGTCTAACAGCACAATCTCCCGCCACCATCGATGAGCTCAAAGCGCTGGTCAATGAGGTCACTAAAGCCCAAGGCGTCAAGAAAGGTCTGGTGATGAAGTCCCTGCGGGCGGCGCTGATGGGTGCCCTGCAAGGGCCAGACCTGATGGAGTCGTGGCTGATTTTGCGACAGCGAGGCTTTGATGTACTGCGCTTGAAAGAGGCGCTGGCGCTGAGCTAACTCACACTAGGGCAGGACTCTAGGCAGGGATTAGCAAACAGAGGTTTGACGACCAGGTGACTAATGCTAGGCCGGATGCTGGCCGGAAATCTGGCCCAGCATCGGCCACCCACCCTACCCTAGGAACCTTCAAGACCGTAACGGCTTGAGCGGTGGCAGGACTCTTGGTTGACTAACAAAACCCTTGCAACCCTTATGCTGCCGTAGGTTGGGTTAGCGTTAGCGTAACCCAACAAAACCGTTACTGGTGTTGGGTTTCGCTTCGCTCAACACCAACCTACATGAGAACGTTTGGCCGTCAATCAGGGGCTGAACCTAGGCGATCGCAGGCTTCCAAAAGTTCCCCAATCAGATAACCCGCTAAAGTAAGGAGTAGAGAAGTCTCAACCAAACGCTGTAGGCGAGAGGCTATTGACCTCAGATGGTTTATTTCAGCCTGGGTTTGCCCGAGTCCCTCGGCTTACGTTACATTAAGTAAAGATTTATCTCATAATTTTCTCCGAGTCGCAGTTCTGCTCCCCAAAACCCGGTAACCCATTGTTCCAGGCATTATGGATATAGGGCCACACTCGGTCAAACCCCGTTAACTAAAGATCTGTTAACACTGTGCACGTTAGTCAATAGAGGCCATAGGTATGAAATTTTCGTGGCGAGTAGCCTTATTGTGGACCCTGCCGTTACTGGTAATCGGGTTTTTCTTGTGGCAAGGAGCGTTTTCGTCAGCCCCCGCTGACATGGGGCTAAATGCAGCCAATACCCGCCTGACCTATGGTCGCTTTCTCGACTATCTCGATACGGGTCGGGTGACGGCGGTTGACCTCTATGACGGGGGCAGAACCGCGATCGTAGAAGCCGTTGACCCCGATCTCGACAACCGGGTCATGCGCTGGCGAGTCGATCTGCCAGGCAATTCTCCTGACTTGGTCAGCCGTTTGCGCTCAGCCAACATCAGCCTCGACTCTCACCCGCCTCGCAACGATGGTGCGTTAGTCGGTGCTCTGGGCAATCTGCTGTTTCCGCTGCTGCTAATTGGTGGTCTGTTCTTCCTGTTTCGCCGCTCTAGTGGTGGTATGGGTGGCCCTGGTCAGGCGATGAATTTTGGCAAATCTAAGGCCCGCTTCATGATGGAGGCCAAAACCGGCATCATGTTTGACGATGTGGCCGGTATTGACGAGGCCAAAGAAGAGCTGGAGGAAGTGGTTACTTTTCTAAAGAAGCCCGAGCGCTTCACCGCGATCGGGGCTCGGATTCCTAAAGGTGTGCTTTTGGTGGGCCCTCCTGGAACAGGGAAAACCCTGCTTGCTAAGGCGATCTCTGGTGAAGCCGGTGTTCCCTTTTTCAGTATTTCCGGCTCTGAGTTTGTGGAAATGTTTGTGGGCGTCGGGGCCTCTCGCGTTCGCGACCTGTTCAAAAAAGCCAAAGAAAACGCGCCCTGCATTATCTTTATCGACGAGATTGACGCCGTCGGCCGGCAGCGGGGTGCGGGTATAGGCGGCGGCAACGATGAGCGCGAGCAAACTCTCAACCAGCTGCTCACCGAAATGGACGGCTTTGAGGGCAATACGGGCATCATTATCATCGCCGCTACCAACCGCGCCGATGTGCTTGACTCGGCCCTGCTGCGTCCCGGTCGCTTCGATCGCCAGGTGATGGTAGACCCGCCCGATGTTAAAGGTCGCGTCGAGATTCTCGAAGTTCACGCCCGCAACAAGAAGCTGTCTGAGGATATTTCTCTGGAGGCGATCGCCCGCCGTACCCCCGGCTTTACCGGCGCTGATCTGGCCAACCTGCTCAACGAGGCTGCCATTCTGACCGCCCGCCGCCGTAAAGACGCCATGACCATGTCTGAGGTAGACGATGCCGTAGACCGCGTCATTGCTGGCATGGAGGGCACGCCCCTGGTAGACAGCAAGAGCAAGCGGCTGATTGCTTACCACGAAATTGGCCACGCCATCATCGGTACCCTGGTCAAAGACCACGACCCGGTACAAAAGGTGACGCTGATTCCACGGGGTCAGGCCCAGGGGTTGACCTGGTTCACCCCTAGCGAAGAGCAGATGCTGATTTCTCGCGCCCAAATTTTGGCTAGAATCACGGGTGCCCTGGGGGGCCGAGCCGCTGAAGACATTATTTTTGGTGACGCGGAAGTGACCACTGGAGCGGGCAACGACCTGCAGCAGGTCAGCAACATGGCGCGGCAGATGGTGACCCGCTTTGGCATGTCTGACTTAGGGCCTCTGTCTCTAGAAAGCTCCCAGGGAGAGGTGTTTCTAGGTCGCGACTGGCTCTCTCGATCAGAATATTCTGAAGAGGTGTCGTCGCGGATCGATGGCCAGGTGCGCACCATTGTCGATCACTGCTATTCCAACGCCAAGCGCATTATGGAAGAAAACCGTGCCTTGGTCGATCGCTTGGTCGATCTGTTGGTCGAGCGTGAAACCATCGATGGCGACGAGTTCCGCCAAATCGTGTCTGAATACACAGTGGTGCCCGACAAGCAGCAGTTTGTGCCCCAGCTGTAAAGCCAGACTGTTTTAATAAGTAAGGCCCGTCCAGATGGACGGGCTTTTTAGTTTGAGCCAACGCCTCTATGCCCCATCCCGTTCTCTACGTCGCCATTACCAATCATGGCTTTGGCCACGCGACTCGCGCCGCAGCGATCGCCGCCACAGTAAAAGCCATGCAGCCCGAGATAGCGTTAATCATGGCCACCACCGCTCCCCAGTGGCTGCTGAATGAGTATCTGCCGGTGGCTTACGAATACCGGCCAGTGGCCCTCGATATCGGCGTCATTCAGCCCGATAGCCTGAGGATGGATTTGCCCGCTACCCTGGCCAAGCTACAGGAGATTCAGGCCCACCAGGGAGAGATTATCGCTGCTGAAGCGGCTTACCTCAGACAGCGAGGGGTATCTCTGGTGCTGGCCGATATCCCGCCCCTGGCGACCGCGATCGCCCAGGCCGCCGACGTTCCCTGCTGGATGATGAGCAACTTTGGCTGGGATTTTATCTACCGAGACTTTGGCCCCGAGTTTGCCGCGATCGCCGACTGGATAGCCAACTGCTTTCGCCAGTGCGATCGCCTGTTTCGTCTCCCCTTTCACGAGCCGATGGAGGCCTTCCCCAGGGTTGAAGATGTGGGCCTCACGGGCGGTACCCCTCGCTGCGACCCAGACGATCTGCGCCAGCGGTGGCAGCTCCAGACGCCTCAGTCGCGCACCGTTTTGCTCACCTTTGGCGGGCTGGGGTTGCAGACCATTCCCTACGACCAGCTGGTGCAATTTCCAGACTGGCAGTTTCTCACCTTTGATTCGAAGGCACCGGAGTTACCCAACCTGTTTAAGGTGCCTCAGCAGGGGTTTCGCCCGGTGGATGTGATGCCCCTGTGCGGTCGGGTGGTCTCCAAACCGGGGTACAGCACCTTTGCCGAAGCCTGCCGCCTAGACGTCCCCATCATTACGATGACCCGCAACAATTTTGCCGAAGGCCCGGTGCTAGTTGACGGCATGCAGAATCACAGCTGGCACCGGGTGGTGACCCCAGCCGATTTTTTTGAGGGCGACTGGGGCTTTATCACCCAGCCCCTGCACCCGCCGCGCACGAGCAAGGCGATCGCCAAGCACGGCAACGAGCACATTGCCAGCGCCATCGTTCAGCAGCTGGCAGGCGGTCTTTAACCAACTGACCGCTTACTGACAGGCAGCGGCTGGTACGGCATGGGAATGTACTGCACCGTCGGTCGCCCCATCATCGGCTGGGGAAAAGGATCTGGCTTATCGGCCAAGTTGGCCTAGCGTCATTACATCAGGTCACACCTCAAGACAGTGTATCGGTTGGCAGAGAACAGTGCTTCTAGCATCTCCGAGACCAGACGATGGAGGGCCTGGTTCGCCAAACGAACTGGCTAAATCGATCGACGCAGCCGCCCAGGTCATCGCTATGATCACACATGGAATGTTCAAGGATATACAACTGTGATTAAACCCTCGGTAGCAGTACTGGCCATCGGCCTGATGGCCTTTGGTTTGACGGCAGGTCAGGCGGCCGATTTGTCGTTTGCTACCCCTGAGGGACTGTTTCGCATCGAGACTGAGAATAGCGATCGCACTTCACTGCTGCCTGAGGGCGATCGCACCGTTAATGCCCTAGCCTGGTCTAGCAACGGGCGACAGCTCGCGGTCATTCAGAACTATGGCGAAGTCTACCGTCTTGAGCCTGGGGCCAATGAGCCAGAGCAGGTGTTTACCAGCGACTGTCAACGACTGCCTACCCTCAACCTGGCTTGGCAAAGCGATGGTGACTTGGTCATTCTGCAGCACTGCCCTGGCCCAGTTGCCGGAGAACAGGGCCAGGTGAAGCTGTTTCTCAGTACCGCTACTGGTGCGCTCACTCCCCTGGAGATTTCGCCCGAGACTCTGGAATCTGACCTGTACCTGGCCCCCGACGGTAGTCACGTGGCCTATGTAACCGGCCAGCATATTTTTGTCGCTCCCCTAGACGGCAGTAGCCCTCGCCGGATTACCCAAACCCCTGGCACCTATGGCGCGGCGGGTAGCCCCTTGGCCTGGTCGCCCGATAGCACTCGTCTGGCCTTCTACGAAGGTAGCTATCCCTTTCAACGGCTGAATGTGGTGGGGGCAGATGGGGGCGATCGCCGGGTGCTGACCCCCGAGCCTGACTTCCAGATTTACCGCAGTCGCGTGCTGTGGTCGCCCAACGGTCGCTACATCGCCTTTTACAAGCCGTTCAATCCACCCTTCAGCAACCAGGAAGTCATTGCCCTAGTCAATGTCAATACGGCAGAAACTCAGCTGCTGACCCGACCTGGCTTTTACGATGCCCTCAGCTGGGCACCCAACAGTGAGCAATTGGTGCTGGCTTCGGGAGTACAAACCGGGCAGCAAACCGTATTTAGACTCGACTTGGTCAATCAGGAGTTTACGCCGCTCACCAGCCAACCGCTGCAAAACGTTTTAGAAAGCCAGTGGTCGCCGGCGGGTGACTGGATTGCCTTTACGGCCACCCCCCCTGGCGACCCGATGGGTAACCAGGTGCTGCATCGCGTGCGCCCCGATAGCAGCGAGCTGACCTCCCTGACCAGCTTCGATGAGTATGTTTACCCGTTTGTTTGGATTCCGCCCCTGGCTTCAGATACCGAGGGGTTGAGCGAGGTGCCCTAGCTGAGTCTGAATGTCGCCCTGACGCTGTACCGCAGCCAGCCCCTGCTGCACTACCTCAATCCCGGCCCCTAGCCGACAGGACTCCTCGGTCAAAATTTGCTTCCACAGGCGACTACCGGGCTGCCCGGCAAACAGCATCAGCAGGTGACGGGTAATTTTATTGAGCTTCAAGCCCTGGCCCAGCCAGTAGTCGATGTAGGGCAAGAGCGTCTTCACCACCTGCTGACGGCTGAGGGCAGGCTCGTCTACGGCAAAAAACCGCTGATCGACCGCCGCGAATAGATAGGGTTGGTCGTAGGCGGCTCGCCCAATCATGACGCCATCGACCTGGATGAGCTGTTCTGCCACCTGATCAAGCCCCGTAAAGCCTCCGTTGATCTCAATCCACAGGTGTGGAAACTCCTGCTTGAGGCGATGCACATCGCCGTAGCGCAGCGGGGGAACGGTGCGATTGTCTTTGGGACTCAGCCCTTTGAGCCAGGCCTTACGGGCGTGAACCGAAAAGTGGCGGCAGCCAGTTTGGGCGACGGTGCCGACAAAGTTCACCATGTCTTCGTAGCGATCCAAATCGTCGACGCCAATGCGGTGCTTAACGCTGACCGGCAGCGGGCTAGCCGCCATCATCGCTGCCACGCCCTCGGCGACTCGCTCCGGTTGGGCCATCAGGCAGGCCCCAAAGTTACCGCTGCTGACGCGATCGCTGGGGCAGCCCACATTGAGATTAATGGCGTCGTAGTCAAAGTCAGCGGCCACCCGAGCACAGGTTGCTAGCATCTGCGGATCGTCGCCCCCTACCTGGAGCACCAGCGGCTTTTCAGCGGGGGTAAAGCCCAGCAAATGGTCGCGATCGCCGTGCAAAATAGCCTGGGCTGTCACCATTTCGGTATACAGCAGGGTGCACTGGGTGATCTGCCGCATGATGTAGCGGTAGTGGCGATCGGTGCGA
Source organism: Nodosilinea sp. (assembly GCA_049646225.1). GTDB lineage: Bacteria > Cyanobacteriota > Cyanobacteriia > Phormidesmidales > Phormidesmidaceae > Nodosilinea. The sequence continues at coordinate 2,636 of JBARVK010000308.1, read as the reverse complement.
TCCATCATTGGCGCGATGCTGACGGGCACCTCAATGGCTGTCGCGCTCATCGCTTGGCTTCGATCAACGTTCATCGATAGGGTCATATTTGCCTACGTAGTCTAGCATTTTGGCTCTGGGCCCCTGGCGGCGTTAGATCTACTGCGGCAGGCAGGGTCTTGCGGTAGATTGAAACCACACTCAACGTCGTTCCATCCCGCTTCCAAAGGATTTCTCCATGACCACCGCCACCAATGTCCTGGGCACAGCCCTCGTTCCCTGCTGCACTTCACCGATGACCGGCTTTTACCGCGATGGCTGCTGCAACACCGGGGCAGGCGACATGGGCGTTCACGTCGTCTGTGCCCAGATGACCCCTGAGTTTTTAGCGTTTACCAAAGCCCAGGGCAACGACCTGTCGACTCCGGTGCCCGCCTTTCAGTTTCCGGGCCTCAAACCGGGCGATCGCTGGTGTCTATGCGCCGCCCGCTGGCAAGAAGCCCTTGAGGCTGGGGTTGCTCCCCCAGTCATGCTTGACGCCACCCACGCCACCGCTATCGAGCACGTGGCCCTGGATGACCTCAAGCATCACGCCCTGAATAGTTAGCGTTTGGCACCCGGCCCCCAAGCGAAGATGGCTACTAGGACTTGAGCTGGGTTAGGGACCGGGTGCCTGACCGAAAGACCACTCACGCCAGCCGCACCACCGTGCCGCTGGCAGGCCCCATTAACATGTACTGAGTGACCCAGCGACCGTCAACGTTTGGGCCTGTCGTTGAGATCATGGGTTGCCTCAGGTTAAACCACATTAGAACTCACTACTTGCATACTAATATCCAGCCACGGGGCGCGGGTAATGGGGGCGCTGCTGGAGATAAAATCCACCCCCGTTGCCGCAATAGGCTTCAGAGTCGCCAGGGTGACATTGCCAGACGCCTCAATTTTGACTGCCGGTTTTTGGGCGCGAATGCGCTCAACGGCTGTCCTCATGAGCGCTGGGGGCATATTGTCGAGCATGATGATATCGACTGGGCAGGCGATCGCCTCATCGACCTGCTCAAGGGAGCTGGTTTCGACCTCTACCGCCATCGGGTAGGGAATGGCCGGTCGAATCTGAGCAACCGCCGCCCTGATACCTCCAGCGGCGGCAATGTGGTTATCTTTAATCATCACTGCATCATCCAGACCCAGGCGGTGGTTGATGGCACCTCCCACCCGGCTAGCGTACTTTTCTAGCTGGCGCAGACCAGGGGTGGTCTTGCGAGTGTCAACCAGCTGAGCCGAGCTATCGGCTAATTGGTCAACATATTGGCGGGTGGCGGTGGCAATACCGCTCAGGCGCATCACCAGATTCAGCGCGACCCGCTCGCCGGTCAGCAGGGCGGCCAAATTACCACTCATCTTAGCGATGGTGGTGTCAGCGGCACAGGCCTCGCCATCCTCGACCAGTGGCTCAAAGCGAAGGTTGCTATCTAGCTGCTGAAAGAGGCGGCGAGCAAAGGGCAGCCCAGCGATGACGCCCGGAGCACGAGTCACCCAACGGGCCTGCCCCGGCTGCTGAGCCAAGGTTCCTAGACCAACGGTAGTCCAATCGCCACGACCAACATCTTCCTGCAGCCAAGCCTTTAAGGCCTCGTCTAGGCTACTTTCGACAAGGGGTACAGAGGGGTTGAAGGGCATCGGTAAAGTACAGAGAAAGGGTGTGATGAGCTGGGCATCCCGGGGCTAGTCGGGCCGAAGTCACAATTTCCGCCACAGCCAGAAATATTGTGCTAACTTACGAGTAATGCCGCTGTTACGGCAGCTGATTCTACAGATTTTACCGTTTAGCCACTCAGGAGGTGATGCCCATGCAAGAGAGTAGTAAACGTATGGGTCTTCAGGTTGAGATCAGCCGGCTGTGCGCCGGGGCTGTGCTCTAGCTTCAGTGTTGGTTGCTTCGGCAACTAGCTAAGCTCTCGAAGCTGGCTGAACAGGGTTCCTCCCGGCAGTCAGGTTCAACCTAAGATCCAACTAGACCGCCCCTGCTTCGGAAGCATGTCTTCCCCTGGCAGGGGCGGATAGCTTTTAAAGGGCAAACGCTAATAGAGAAAACGGTAAACCGACGAGCGAGTTGAGGCTTTCCGCCACCACCTTTACCATAGAGTAGTCACCACCCGTGGAAAACTCATGGCCACCCTGCTCAGCGATCGCGATATTCAAGCCAAACTCAGCCACCTCCCCGACTGGAGCCTGGACGGCAAGACGATCACCTGCACGCGCACCTTCGATGACTTCGTTGCCGCCATTGACTTTGTCAACCAGCTCGTCGAACCCGCTGAGGCCGCTGGGCACCATCCCGACCTAAGCATTTCCTACAACCGCGTAGTTATTAGCCTCTCTAGCCACGACGCTGGCGGGCTTACAGAAAAAGACTTTGCCATGGCTCAGACTATTGCCGCCTTAGGCTAATCCGGGGTAACACCTGACCTTTTGAGATTCCTGTAGGATTTGCGGAACTTGCTACAATCGGCCTCAGCGACAACCAACAGGCGATTTTAGCCTCTACAGTTCTTCATTTGGGCGAGCTCACTATATATAGACATGCCTGGGCTATACCGGGAACCTTACGCCGATAGCGTCCGTCTGTGTTGGGTATATATCGGTTCGTCTGTAAT
>JBARVK010000307.1:0-4520 GCA_049646225.1 Nodosilinea sp. | reverse complement strand
GGACAGTCCTATATCGTATGGGATCGCCTCAAAACCGAGAAACCCAGAATTCAGGTTCGTCTTAGATAATACTCAGAGACAGGTTGCAGACGCTTAACTATGCCTCATTACAGCCATTACATTGTGGTGACAACCCTTAACAAAGCGTTTTATTGGCAACGGCCAAGACCCTATTTGTAGCACTATTAGAATAGCCATTTTCACCTGACTTCTCTCTATCAATTTTATTTAGCAAGAGAAATATGGGCGAGATCATCAATGCGCTTGCAAGTACCCCGATCCCTACCGTTTTAATTTTTGCTGGGTTGTTTTTTATTCTTCTAGCCTTTGTTAGCAAAGTGGGTGGCGTGCTTGAAGTGCAGCCTGCTCAGCAAAAATGGTCTGCGCCTATTGGCATTGCTCTGCTTGTCCTGGGCCTCATTCTTGCGCTCAATACAATACCCGCTGATACGTCTAATGGCGACTCTAAACCTATCCCCAGCGATACGTCTAGTCCTATAGAGGCTAGTTTTGGGGACTGTGCTGTCTTTTTTTCAGAGAATGCCGCTCTGACATGGAAGATCACAGATAACGGAAACCCAGGTAATTTTGGCACTCTACACATTGTGGATGTGAATGCTGCAACAGGCGCTTGGATAGGCGATCAAATCACTGAGTCCAAGGGAGGCGTCAAGATTCGTCTTTCAGGTCATTTTGACGGTACTAAGATGACCTTAAATCACCCCAACGGGGCTGAAACCTGGCTAGGTAACTGTGGCGATCGCACCATTGAGGGAACGATTCAAACCACTTATCCATCACAACTAACGTTTGAGATAGGTAGATCGTAGCTAGAGACCAATCTAATCTTAAGGCTTAGTAAGCCCCATCCGGAATCGCCCAGGCCCAGGCTCAAAGTCCAAGGTTGAAAGTCCAACCATGTGTTGTCAGTGGGTTCCGACTATGGGTGTTGTTTGGCCTCACCCCGCTCCCGCCGCCGAACGGCGTAGATTGAGCGATTTCTCGGTCTAATGGCTAACCGCGATCGAAAATGAAATTTGTCGTCGGGTGCCCATTCTGCTACCTCGGCTGCCGTCTTAAGTGAATGGCAGTTCATAAAATCGGTCATCAGCAGAATAGTGTTGGGGCTGCTGCCCGCAAGGTGGGTCTAGAGTTAGCCCTAGCTATGGCTCCCCTGCACGGGTGCAGAACGCGTCGAAGGGTTATGGTGCGACCTGGGCTGGAATAATAAAGGTGCCCTGTTTTTCTGGCCGCACCCATGACCGCCTCTACCGTCAATGCCTCGCCGTCCCTAACCCTGCCCGAGATGGGCTGTGGCACCTGGGCCTGGGGCAACCAGCTGCTGTGGGGCTACAATCCGAGCATGGATACCGACCTGCAGCAGGTATTTAACCACTGCCTCAGCCACGGGGTAACGCTGTTCGACAGCGGCGATTCCTACGGCACCGGGCGGCTGAACGGGCGCAGCGAAGCCCTGCTGGGGCAGTTTGCCAAGGCGTATCAGGGGCCCCATCGAGAATCGCTCTGTTTGGCGACTAAGCTGGCGGTCTACCCCTGGCGGCTCACCGCTGGCTCAGTGGTGCGGGCTGGCGCTGTCTCGGCCCAGCGTTTGCAGTGCCCCATTGAACTGGTGCAAATGCACTGGTCGACGGCCAACTACCTGCCCTGGCAGGAAGCGCCCTTTCTCGACGGGCTAATGACGCTGGTGGAGCAGGGGCAAGCGCGAGCCATTGGCCTGTCAAACTTTGGCCCCCAACGGCTGCGGCTAGCCCACCAGCGATTTCAGGAGCGGGGGCTGAGCATAGCCACGCTGCAAGTCCAGTATTCGCTGCTATCAACATACCCGGTGACTGAGCTGGGCCTGAAAGATCTCTGCGACGAGTTGGGCATTCGGCTGATTGCCTATAGCCCCCTGGCCCTGGGGCTACTGACGGGTAAATATGTCGCCCAGGGGCCGTTTCCGTCGGGGATTCGGGGAGTGCTCTTTCGGCAGCTGTTGCCCAAGATTCAGCCCTTGTTAGATACGCTGGGGGCGATCGCGGCTCGGCGCCAGAAAACCTCAGCCCAGGTAGCACTCAACTGGTGTCTCTGCAAAGGCACGATACCCATTCCAGGCGCCAAAACCCTAGCCCAGGCGCAGCAAAATATCGGTGCTCTAGGCTGGCGACTCGATAGCGGCGAGGTGGAAGAGCTGGATCGGGCCGCGCAAACGAGCGATCGTCAGATGGTGCAAAACATTTTTCAGTCACGTTAGACCAATGGATGCAACCCGGAATCTCGCAAATCGGCCCAATTTTTTGTAATCGGTTGCCCCTGCCTGAGCCAGCGATAAGAACGCTGGCTCTTTTCTCTGTCTGGGGCTAGAGCCAAACCATGCCAAAGGGAAGATGCATCGACAGATTTGAATCTCGATAATTGAATCGTCAGTTAGGCCACGCCAAGAGCTGACTCCCATCACGAGTCGCCCTTCCCTTTGAGGAGAACCTCCATGTTACGCTATGCGCTGATTTTTCTGGTTGTAGCTCTGATTGCCGCTTTCTTTGGGTTTGGCGGTGTAGCTGGTACGGCCGCTAGCATTGCCCAAATCTTGTTTTATATTTTCCTGGCTATTTTTGTGATCTCGCTGATCATGAGTTTGGTAAAGCGAGCCTAGACGTTTCTTACCATCAGGGTGTAGTTGTTAACCAGGTTTCATATATCTTCTAAAGCGCCTCTTTTCTTAAGCCGCTAAAAGGGGAGTTTTTGCGCTCACTTTACCCCCCTTAACGTTACCATCCACCGATTGGGCTTGCTCTTGGTGCGGGCTGTGACATGCCAAACCCGACTACCGGAGCAGTGGTTGACCACAGCCACCATGCCAATCAGCGCCTTCAGCCAAAAGTAAGTGGGCGATAGCAGGCAGTACAGCACCCCGTGGCGGCGAGTGTAGGTAGAGTCTGCTGGGCGCAATCCCATCGCTACTGCCACCTGCAGCATCACGCTGAGGGTGAGTAGCCCCATCAGCACTAGGTTGAGGTTTTCAAAGTTGAGGTCGCGGCTGCTGCGGCTAAGGTAAATGCTGAGCAGCATAGGCACTACCTGCCACACCAGCAGATAAAAACCCTGGCTAAAAAGCAGCATCAAGGCCCAGTAGGGTTTTTGGGCGCTGTCAAAATGGGGCGATTTCAGCACTGTCCCCAGGTGCAGCCCGGCGATCTCGAGCCACCCCTGGCTCCACCGCTGGCGCTGAAGCCACAGCCCGCGCAGGTTATCGGGGGCGAGCTCGGTGGTGACGATCGCGGGGTCGTGCACCAGGCGACAGCCAGCCAGCAGACCTCGAATCGTGACGTCAATATCCTCGGTCAGGCGGGTGTGGTGAAACCCTAGGGGGCGGAGGGCGGCGGTACGCCAGTAGCCATTGGAGCCACCAAATAGAGCGGTGTCAGCCAGCAGCGATCGCCCGTAGTGGCTGACGCCATAAATGCACTCAAACTCCACCGCAATCAGCTGGGTTAGCCAGCTATCCTGGGCGTTGCGAATAATATTGCGGCCCTGCACCATGTCGTAGCGCCCCTGGTAGAGCCAGGCCCAGGCGCGGCTGAGGCAGTCGGCTGCCGGATGGTGATCGGCATCAAAAATGCCGGTCATCTCGCCAGCGGCTATTTGTAGGGCCGCATTCAGGTTTTCGGCCTTAGAGTGGCTGTGGGCTACCGGCAGCAGCACCAGGGCTGGATACCGCCGGGCTAGGACTTGCAACCGATCTTCTACCGGCAGCGGCAGGGGGGTATTGTAGGCCAAAATGACCTCCCACCCCTGGGCCGGAGGGGTTACCTGGGTGAGCCAGTGAAGCAGCGTGTCTTCAATGATGTCTTGCTCATTGGGCAGGTAGGCCGCCACAATGACCGAAACAAACGGAACTGACACAAACGGCACCGAAACACTGGGCTGTGACTCCCCGGTAGGCGATCGCACTAGGGCTAGCGCTGGCCGAACTAGGGCCACCGGGCGACGGCGACGTTTGCGCTTCACCCCGGCCCAGCGCTGCAGCAGACCCCGGTTAAACCAGGGGTTGGAGCGTCGGCAGCTGTAAATCACCACGGCGGTTTCGGCATTGATAACCACCAGACCAATGAGGGAAACTACCAGCAGTGCCCCCTGTAATATCCCAAGGCTCTGGTTGTGGTTCAAGATGCCAATGTATACCGCCATCGGAATCCACAATAACCAGGTGCTCAACCAGAGCAGCCGCCTGGCGATCGCCAGATGAGGCTCAGCAAACAGCGCCAGGCTCGACTTCATAGGCGGGGATTAACTCCTTGTGGATAGGTGACAGGCCAGCTGTAACGTCAGTAAAGCATTATGACAGTCAGGCCAGGATTCAGTACGCTGAGTGCCCCTGATGCCCTCATGAGCCTTGCTTACCTGCTGATTGTCCCAAAAAAAAAGCGAATTTTGGCTGCACCCCTCCCCATCTCCCCCATCTCCCCCATCTTTCCTGTCCCCCTGCCCCCCTTGCCACAGAATTTCGGCCAACTCAGCCC
>JBARVK010000306.1:0-5527 GCA_049646225.1 Nodosilinea sp. | reverse complement strand
GAGTAAGGCTGCGGGGCCGCTTCAGCCAGCGATCGCCCGGTTCGAGAAATCGCTCCGGAAAGTCGGTGCTGGGGTAAACGCGCACTTCGCCCTTAACCCCCTGGGGCGCGACAATACGACCAATTTCAACCCAGTCGTCGGTAGGAGTAGTATCGGCCATCATCCTACAGGCACCGCCACAGCTTGATACACCTTAGCCACCAGCTGGCCCAGGCAGGTGGCGGCCTCGGCCAGATCTTCGCGGCTGGCCGTCAGGCTCAGGCGCAGGCACTGGCGGGTATGGGGCCAAGGCTCTCCCTGCTCTGGGCGCAGCCCTGGAAAGAAGGGATTGCCCGGCACCACAATCACGCCCTGCTGCTTGAGCTGTTGGTATAGCTCCTGATCGGTGATCGGCAGCTGGTCAAACCACAGCCAGGCAAAAATGGCCCCCTCGCCCCGGTGCAGGTACCAGGGCAGATCAGACGGCATGGCTTGGTCTAGGGCGGCTTCGAGCACCGCAAACTTGTCCTGGTAGTAGGGGCGAATCACCTGCTCAGACAGGCGGGCTAGCTCACCGGAGGCAATGGCGCGGGCGGCGATCGCCTGACCGTAGCGCGACGAGTGAATGCAGAAGTTGGTCTGAAAACACTCCAGCACCTGAATCATCGCCGGGTCGCCAATGGCCACCCCCAGCCGCTCCCCCGGCAGCCCCGCTTTCGAGAGGCTCATGCAGTGCAGAATATTGTCGCCAAACACCGGCTCCATGGCGGTAAAGTTCAGCCCTGGATAGGGTGGTGCGTAGGCCGAATCGACCAGTACGGGCACGTTGTGGGCGGCGGCAAGGTTAGCAATATGCTCAACATCCTCACGGCTCAGCACGTTGCCCGAGGGGTTGCAGGGCCGCGAAAACAGCACAAACCCAGTATCAGGCGTGATTTCAAGCTGGCTAAAGTCGGGCCGATAGCGGAACCGATGGGCCGCCTCGTCGGCCTCGATGGTGGGACGGTAGGCGCGCACCGCCTCCGGCACCAGCGAAATGCCGCCGTAGCCCGTGTAGTCAGGGCTGAGAGGTAGCACAATGTCTTTCATGCGCCCGGTGGCGTGGTAGCCGCCAAAAGCATTGGCCGCCAAAAAATACAGCGCCTGACTGCCGGGGGTAATCAAAATGTGGCGATCGCTCAGATTCAGCCCGTAGCGCCGGTTAAAGTCGTCCTTAATCGCCGTAATCAGCGGCTCGTAGCCCTGACTAGTACCGTAGCGGCACACCACGTTGCCATACTCAGCGCTGGCCAGCAGATCCTGGGTGCAGTCGCGCCAGAGCTGCTCAATTTCGGGCAAAATTACCGGATTACCCGCGCTCAAGTTAATGAACGATCGCCCCTGCCCCGCCTGCAATGTTTCGATAATGTCTTTCATAATGGCGCGTACGCCGGTCAGGTGAGACATTTGCTCGCCAAATTGGGTCAGTTCAGGAGTCATGGCAAGGGAGGGTGAAGGGTGGATGGGTGCCAGCTTGGACTATGACGCTACAGCCTCTACACCGATATGGCTATAGGCAGGATCATGATCAATAGTCAGACTAGTATAGTAGCCTCGCCAGGCCACCCTCTACCCATCCACCCTTTACCCCCATCCACTCTCTACATTCCACCCCATGAATCCCCTAGCCGCTGGATTGTTTGCCAGTCTCTTCGCTGGCCTGAGCACGAGCATTGGTGCCCTGCCGGTGCTGCTGCCCTTCGACCCTTCCGAGCGTACCCAGGGTGTTTTGCTGGGTATTGGCGGCGGCATGATGCTGGCGGCCACGTCGTTTTCGCTGATTTTGCCGGGTACCGCGGCGGCAATTGACCTGGGGTACTCCGGTCCGATCGCGGCGCTAGTTATGGTTGCTGGTGTTTTGCTGGGCGGAGCATTTCTGTGGGGAGCCCACAACCTCATTCCCCACGAGCACTTCTTCAAGGGGCCAGAGGGGCCAGAGGCCCAAAATATGAAACGCATCTGGCTGTTTGTGATTGCGATCGCCCTGCACAATTTCCCTGAAGGACTCGCGGTCGGGGTTGGCTTTGGCGGCGGTGAACAGGCCGGAGCCCTGGCCCTGGCGGTGGGCATCGGGCTCCAAAATATTCCCGAGGGTCTGGTAGTCGCGATCGCCCTGCGGGAAATTGGCTACAGCCCTCGCTACGCCTTTGCCATCTCATCCCTCACCGGACTGATCGAGCCCGTCGGCGGTCTGATTGGCGCCGCCGTGGTCACCCTCGCCCAAACCGCCTTGCCATGGGCCATGGGCTTTGCCGCCGGGTCTATGTTGTTTGTGATTGTCGATGAAATTATCCCCGACATCGACCAAAAATCCTTTGGTCAGCGGGGCACCGTCGGCATCATGGGTGGCTTTGTCACCATGATGTTTTTAGACATCGCCCTGGGCTGATTGCGCTTCTCCACAGTCAGACCTTCCTGGCGAACCTCTCGGTCGAGGCATCGCATTGCCGATGAACCGACGGGAACTATTTACACTGGAGAGAGTTTTTATCCATTCACAGCCCTATGACTGTCGATGCCTCTCTATTAGACCTGCTGTTTAGCGGTGCCAACCTCTTCGTGCTGCCCTTCTGGACACTGATGGTGCTGGTACCCAACACCAAACTCACTCGCACCGTCATGGCGTCACTACTGCCCTTCGCCGCCCTGGCCGGGCTGTACCTGTTTTTCTTTGTCACCAGCTTTAGCAATGTGCAGGGCATCGAAGCCCTCTCCGACCCCAACCTCAGCCTCAGCGACTTGGCCGCCCTCTTTGCCAACCCCCACGTCACCGCCACCGGCTGGGTGCACTTTCTGGCCTTTGATCTATTTGTAGGCCGCTGGATCTACTGGCAGGGCCAGGAAAGCGGTGTCTTTACCCGCCATTCCCTCGCCCTATGCCTGTTTGCCGGTCCCCTGGGGCTGCTGTCGCACCTGGTGACCGATGCCCTGTGGAAGCGATTTGCACCGGGGCAGGTGGAGGAAGCGGTGGGGTAGGGGAGTGGGGGAGTAGGGGAGTAGGGGAGTGGGGGAGTGATACCTTACTATTCGAATCCCATCACTCCGTCACCCCGTCACCCCCCTCCCCCTCCCCCTTGTCCCCAAAGGGTGATACAACTATGCCAATGTTGGCCAGTTAGATAAACGTGATGACTTTAGCATCCTGGGTTAGAAATCCTCAGCGCCCCTGGGCCAGTCGCCAGTGGCGGCGGGTGGCTCAGTTTGTGGGGCTCTTTGGTTTGTGTTTTACGATCGCGGTTGGCTGTGCTGGCAACAACCAGCCCGCTGCCGACAATGCCGCTGGGGATGCCGCCGGGAATGGTCGCATTACCATCGGCACTACCCTCACCGCCCGTACCCTCGACCCTGCCGATGCCTACGAAACGTTCCCGGGCATTTTGCTCTACAATCTGGGCGATCGCCTCTACACCTACGAGCCCGGTACCACCGACCTGGTTCCCCAGCTGGCCACCGAACTGCCCACCGTCAGCGACGATGGGCTGACCTACACCATTCCTCTGCGGGACGATGTCACCCTCCACGACGGCACCCCCTTTACCGCCGAGGTAATGGCCTTTTCAATCCAGCGGTTCATGGAGAATGGTGGCCGTCCCGCCTACCTGCTATCGGATAAAATTGCCACCGCTGAGGCCACTGACGAGTACGAACTAACGCTGACGTTAAAGTCTCCCTTTGCCGCGTTTCCGGCCCTGCTAAGCTTTTCTGGCGTCACCCCAGTTTCGCCCGAAAGCTATGAAATCGGTACCGGCAGCTTTCAGCCAGCCAGCTTTGTCGGCACCGGCCCCTACAAGCTCGCCGCCTTTACCAGCGACTCGATCAAGCTCGATGTCAATGAAGACTACTGGGGCGACGCCCCCGCCAACGACGGCATCGACATCCAAATTTTCACCAGCCCCGCCAACCTCTACAACACCTTTAGAACCGGCGGGCTAGATGTGGCCTACCAAACCCTCGACCCCGAACAGGTGGCGGCTCTAGAGCGCGAAGAAAGCTCCGGCGGCTGGCAGGTGATCGAAGCGGGCACCAACGTGATCAACTACATGGCGCTGAACCAGAAGATTGAGCCGCTGGAGGATGTGCGGGTGCGCCAGGCGATCGCGGCCATGGTCGATCGCCCCCTGCTCAACGATCGCGTCTTTCAGGGTCAGGCCGAACCGCTTTACAGCCTAATTCCCGCCAGCTTCGACGTGGCCGAACCCGTCTTCAAAGACGCCTACGGCGACGGCGACTTTGCTAAAGCCGAGACCCTGCTTACCGCAGCCGGTTTTTCCGAGGCCAACCCCCTCACCGTGGAAATCTGGTATCCCTCTGCCTCCACCACTCGCAGCATTGTCGCCAATACCCTGAAAGAATCGATCGAGGCCGGGTTACCCGGTCTGGTCACGGTCAACGTGCAAAACACCGAAGGGGCCACCCTCTGGGAGAACGTTGGCAAAGGCATCTACCCGATTATTCTGGCTAACTGGTACCCCGACTACTACGACCCCGACACCTTTATTCAGCCCTTTTTGAGCTGCGAAACGGGCAGCAACAACCTCTGTGAAGAAGGCCCCTCCCAGGCCAACGGCTCGTTTTACTACAGCCCCAAAGCCAACGAGCTAGTCGCCCAGCAGCAGGCCGAACAAGACCCTGTCGCTCGCCAGCAGCTGATCGCCGACCTCCAGCAGCTGATAGTTGATGACGTGCCCTACATTCCCCTGTGGCAAAACAAAGACTACGTCTTTGCCCAGGAGGGCATTGAGGGCGTCGCCGTAGAGCCGACCCAGCAGTTTCTGCTCTGGCAAATTTCGAGAGGATGAGGGGATGAGGAAGTGAGGGGATGAGGGGAGGACTGCTTAGTTTTTTGGAAGAGTCCAATCTGAAGAGTTCTTGATGAGATTGACTAGCATGCCTAAAATCTGGTCATATTTTTGCCGATGGTTCATGCCAGCCTCCTCGGTAAGGTAGTGGCACCTGACAGCAAAGTCTATCCACGTCTGCGTTTCAGCAGCCTCGGCTTCGCAGTCAGTGAGTTTAGCGACAAACGCAGCCTCATAACGCCGCTTGCGCCAGGCTTCTGCAAGGTTGGCGCAAACTGAACGAGATGAACGCCTTATTTGATCCGTCAATGAGTATCTCTCCTCGACAGGAAACTGCTTCGATAGTTGATAAATCTCCATCGCGCTATCAAAAGCCAGCTGATATACCCACAAATCCGTATGCTTTTGAACCAATCGTGCAGCCATTTCCAACGATCTCCTAACAGCACCTCATAACACCTCAAGTCTTCCCCATCCCCTCATCTTCCTTATCTCCTCATCTTTCCAACGCCCCATGTCCTCCCGCTCCGCCGCCCGACGCTACTACGTCGTCACCCGGCTGCTGCTGGCCCCGCTGATGATCTTGACCATCACCACGGTGGTATTTTTGCTGCTGCGGGCCACTCCGGGCGACCCAGTGGATGCCCTGCTAGGGGCCAGGGCTCCAGCGGCGGCCAAGGAGGCGATGCGATCGCAGCTCGGCCTTGATC
>JBARVK010000305.1:0-2046 GCA_049646225.1 Nodosilinea sp. | reverse complement strand
AGGTAAGGGAGCCGCTATTTTCTTCCGGGGAGAAGGAGCCTGGTACGGCAATGGTTTGGTGTATTTTACAGCGACCCAAGGCGGGCCTCCTGCAGTTGACAGTACTAGAGGCAATGGCCAGGTGTGGGCCTACAACCCACAGCGTGAAACCCTGACTCTACTGGTTGAAGCGTCTCCCAGTGGCGAACTATTGGACGAACCCGACAACATTGTGGTTTCTCCCTTCGGTGATCTGTTCCTCTGTGAAGATGGTGGCGGAGAACAATTTGTTGTGGGCGTAAACGGCAAGGGCGAACTTTACCAGTTTGCTCGCAATGCTTTCAATGACAGCGAGTTCGCTGGGGCTTGTTTCTCACCCGATGGGCAGACCCTCTTTGTCAATAACCAGAGCTTAGGTACCTTTGCGATTTGGGGGCCCTGGCCTCGCAACCGTCGTTAAGTGCCTCTGAGTTAGGTTCTAAACGCTTCGCAGCACCCGATCTCATGGTGGGGAATTGGTGCCCCTCCATGAGGGGATATGTGAAACGTCTTGCTCACTTGCAGCAACGATGAAGATCTCCCTGACTCCCCCTTCTTAATGGGCGGGGAGATCTTCAACTGAAGCCATAGCCGCACGGTTATCCTGGCCTGGGGCTGTTTTCTCATCCGAAATAGGCTTTCAGCCAGACCTGATCAAGACATTATTTGTTTAAGAATGAGAGCCCATGCAAACCGTACCTTGGCCAGTTTCTGCTTGGAAACAACTTAAGCAGGGAAAAATTTCCTGTAAAGAAGCCCTTAGCCTAGTGCGAGATGACGAGGGCACTCTAAAACCAGAGTTGCTGGATGAAGAGGTTTGCAGTCGCTTCTTTCAGTATTTTCAGGGGCAAAAGCTGCCCCCAGTGGTGCCGCTGCTGCTCTGGCAAAGCTGCTTTTACCTGGGCAGTCCGGTTGAAATTTCTGCTGAGGTATTAGAAGCGATTAGCGATCGCACCCTGACCACCATTAAAGTCTTACCCGTTTCAGCCAAGAGCTACCGAGCCTGGTACCACACTCGCACCGCCGATTTAACCCGCATTACCTCTAATCGTCTGCTGGACCCCATTACTGGCGAGCAATCTACCGACGACATTAGCGAAACCACCGAGCTATTTCTCTCCAAGGCGGAAGGGCAAATTGAGCGGATTAAGGCCATCATTTCTAGCGCTTTGCAACACCAGGCCAGTGACATTCACCTGGAACCGACCCCAGAGGGGCTGCGAGTGCGGTACCGCATTGATGGGGTACTGCGCAACATTACTCTGCTGCCGGGAGAAATCAGCCGCCGGGTGGTTGTAGCCCTGAAAGTGATGGCCAGCATGGATATTGCCGACAGCCGCCGTCCCCAGGATGGCCGAATCGGAGAAAAGTACCAGGTCGACAACGGAGCCGACCAGAGCATGGACATGCGGGTCAGCACCCTGCCCTGCGTCTGTGGCGAAAAAGCCGTCGTGCGTCTGCTGCCGCGAGAAAACCCCTTCACCACCATCGATAAGCTGGGCTTTTCGCCCAAAGCACTGAAGATCTACAAAACCTGGCTAGAGCAGCCCCAGGGCATGATTGTCTTCACCGGCCCGACCGGCTCTGGTAAAACCAGCACTTTGTACACCAGTTTGCAGGCGATCGCCACCGAGCATGTCAATGTGGTCACGGTGGAAGACCCGGTGGAGTATGTGCTGCCTTGCATCACCCAGACCCAGGTGAACGAAGCGGCGGGCATGACCTTTGCAGCGGGGCTGCGATCCATTCTGCGTCAGGACCCAGACATCATTATGCTAGGGGAAGTGCGGGACCATGAAACTGCAGAAACCGCCATTCGGGCTGCCCTCACCGGTCACCTGGTATTCACCACCTTGCACACCAACGACGCCATCGGGGCCATTCCTCGCATTAAAGACATTGGGCCAGATCCAGGCTTGATCAGCGATGCCCTTTTGGGGGTAGTAGCTCAACGCCTGGTGCGGCGCATCTGCCCCCACTGCGCTGAGCCCACCCAGCCCAACCCAGACCTATTGGCCATCCTGCAGC
>JBARVK010000304.1:0-4980 GCA_049646225.1 Nodosilinea sp. | reverse complement strand
GATCTGGCTTTGATGGCGCCATCGTCGGTCAAACTGCTACTAACCATCCTGGCTGGTGGTGATGAAATATGCCCCCAGGGAGATGGCGTTTTGCTGCCCTGCTTCAGTACCATGCCGTGACAGGCTGCCTTACCAAAGCCGGTTAAAGCACCTAGCGAACCTGCTGGTTTTGTTAATGTCATCCCCCGAGGGGGGATGTTAGCCTGTGAAGGATGACATTTCTAAAAAGCAGGCACTATGGTTGCAACCCCCGACGTTATTCAAACGTCTGCATCTCACTCTCACCCGTCACCCGCAGGCGATAGTCGGGTAGCGGTGTTGCTGATGGGCTACGGCGAAGTCGAAAGCTACGAAGACTTTGCCAACTACAATGAGCAGGCCCTCAATTTGCTCACGGCTAAGTTTGCCCCCGTTCCCACCTGGGTGTATCCGCCGTTGGCCAAGCTCTTGGCCGCTTTTGATCTGCACGAATGGAGCCACCAGCACGGTAACTTTATTTCTCCCCACAACGCCATTTTCGAGGCCCAGCGAGCGGGTATCGAGGCAAACCTGCAAGAGCGCTGGGGCGATCGCATCAAAGTGTTTAAAGCCTTCAACTTCTGCAAGCCCTTCCTCCCCGAGCAGGTGCTGGAGCAAGTCAAGCAAGAAGGTTACGACAAGCTGCTGATCTATCCCCTGCTGGTGGTCGATTCTATTTTTACCAGCGGCATTGCGATCGAGCAGGTCAACGATGCGTTGGCCAAGCTGTCCGATGGCACCGAACACTGGGTGGAGGGCATGCGCTACATTCCCTCATTCTTCGATGCCCCTGAGTACATCGACTACCTAGCCTCGATGGTCGAAGACAAAATCAAGAGCCATTTGGCCGTGGCCCATCTGCCATCGCAAACGGGCATCGTGCTGATGAACCACGGCTGCCCCCACGAGGCCAAAGGGTTTACCTCCGGCATTGACGAGAGCCAAAAGCTCTACGACAAAGTGCGAGATAAGCTGATTTATAAGTATCCGCTGATCTCCGTTGGCTGGCTCAACCACGACACCCCTTTGATCAAATGGACTCAGCCCAACGCCGACCTGGCCGCCCGTAATTTGATCGACCTGGGGGCCACCGCTCTGGTGTTTATGCCCATTGGGTTCGCCACCGAAAACCACGAAACCCTGCTCGATGTCGAGCATATTATCGAAGGGCTGCGCCGCAAGCATCCCCACGTCACCTACGTGCAGATGCCCTGCGTTAATGACGACCCGGCCTTTTTGGCCATGGCCGCCACCTGGGCCGACCAGCACATCGCCGATCTGCTCGAAGAAGATGCCCTGGCCATTAACCCCGCCCTAGCCGCATCTCAGGCGGCAGCGGTACACAGCCACCATGGCCACACCCACGATCATCATCTGAATGGCCATAGCCACGATCACGGTCACCACGACCATGGTCATCATCACTAGCACCAGATTGCAATTCAAAGCCTGATTGGTCCAGCCAATTAGGCTTTGAATGTCAGACCATAAACAGAAGCGGGTGAGCATTGTTTGCTGATCCGCTTTTTCAGCATGTTAGGCAGAGTAATGGGGCTCAGCACCACCGCCAGCCCCAGAAACGCCCAGCTACCCAACCGATACTGGGGATTAGATGGGTCGCGTAAAAATGGACCAATGGCCAACAAAAAAACCATCAGCGACGCTAGCAAATAAAGCTGTAGGGCCATAATACTTTGAGGTTGATTGGGCTACTTCTAGGCTGCCCCAAGGTCGGTGGTTTTAATCTTGGTAATCATACTGAATATCGCTTGCACCTCAACGGGTGACAAGCCCCGGCAAACCCGCTAGAATCAGCCATTAATACAGGCGTTCTAAGCAATGGATGGGTTATGCCAGTGAGTTCTAGCCAAATCAAAGCTCTGCTTGACCAAAAGCGGGATGCCTTTAGCTCCTTCAGCCGGGCTAAATTTGAGCTATTACATGCCTATAACCGGGCCTGGAGTGAGTTTGCGGCTTGGCCCCTGGCGCGGCAGATGGCTCAGCTAGAGGCTCATACTGGGCCAGTGGGAGCCCGCCCTTTAGAAGAAATTACCGCCGACAAAGGCATTCTGCCCTTCTTTTTTACTGAGTCTGGCCCCGTTGGCGATCGCTGGACCAACCGCGAGCAAAGCGCCCAGTGGGTGCAAACGATCCTGGCCGATATCACCACCTTCGCTGTAGACGGCTCCCAAATTTCTCCCGGCAAAGATATTTCTATTCCGATTGCGCTGCTGCAAATCGGCTGGTTTGAGAACCCCCACAGCGCTACTCGCGCCTACAAAAAAGATGTGCGGGTTGATCTAATGACCCCCTCTGAGCTGGGGCCAAACCCAGCCCAGCCGGTCGAGCGCCGGGTCAATATTCGCCGCTTTCAAATGGAAGTGGCGCGGCTGGTGGAGTACATCAACGCCTGCCAGGAGCCAGAGCGTACCCTGGTCTTTTTTGACGGGGCACTGGTGGTTACCTTTGCCGAGGCCTTTGACCAAGAGAGCCAGACCGCCTATGTGCAATCAATTCTGTCGCTGCTGGAGGCCAGCTATCGCCGCCGCGTGCCCCTGGTGGGCTACGTCGATACGTCCTACGCCCACGACCTAACCGGCATGCTGCACCACGCCTATGGCCTAGAGGCCACCGAGGGCATCCACGATGCCCAGCTGCTGGCGCGGCTGATGGAGTGGGGCGATCGCACGGCCCTGTGTCAGGGCGATCGCGGCGGCGTTCTCGACCAGTACAACGACTACGGCGACCAAATCGCCTTCACCTACCTCAAAACCACCCGCGACGGCTACCCTGCACGTCTGGAGATGCCCCGCTGGATGTGGGAAAGCGGCCATATTACCCAATACCTCAACTGGGTGCGCGGCGAGGTTGTGATTGGCGGCGGCTACCCCTACAGCATCGAAACCGCCGACCAAACTGCCGTGCTTCAGGGTCAGGACAAGCACATTTTTCTGCGGGTGCTGCAAGACTGGGCCGATCGCGAAGATATCAACCTGCGCCTCTCTCGCAAAATGGTTAGCAAACAGCGCCGCCGCTAAAGGGGCTGACTAGTATGAACATGGCAAAGCTGCGACGGTTGTTTATGAGCTGTTTCTCAACCCGGTGCTTGGCGCTGAACCACCAGCTTGTGGTTGAATCGGAGCATACGCTCTAGGGAATAGCACCATGGCCGATGCACTACCCACCCGCCAAGAAACTGACAGCATGGGGGACATTGCCGTCCCCAGCGATCGCTACTGGGGAGCCCAAACCCAGCGATCGATTCGCTACTTTTCGATCGGTCAAGACAAAATGCCCCTGGAGGTGGTGCACGGGATTGCGATCGCCAAAAAGGCGTCAGCCCTGGCCAACAAGGCCTTAAACAAACTCCCCAAGGAAAAAGCAGACCTCATTGTTCAGGCCGCCGATGAGGTGATCGCCGGACAGCTAGATGACCACTTTCCGCTGCATGTGTGGATGACGGGCAGCGGCACCCAGTGCAACATGAACGTCAACGAGGTGATTGCCAACCGCGCCATTGAGATTGCGGGCGGTGTGATGGGCAGCAAAACCCCCATTCATCCCAATGACCACGTCAACATGTCGCAGTCATCCAACGATATTTTCCCTACGGCGATGCACATTGCAGCTGCCCAGGCGTTCACCCAGGGGCTGAGCCCCGCCGTTACCCAGCTAAGGGATGCGTTAGACGAGAAAGCCCAAGCCTGGGCCGACATTGTCAAAATTGGCCGCACCCACCTGCAAGACGCCGTCCCCCTCACCCTGGGCCAAGAGTTTTCTGGCTATGTGGGCATGCTCGACGACAACCTGGCCCGCCTCGACACCGCCCTGCCGGGCCTGTACCAGCTCGCCATCGGTGGAACAGCCCTGGGCACCGGCCTCAACGCCGGATCGGGCTTTGCCGAGACTGCCGCTCGCCACATTGCCGACCTCACCGGACTGCCCTTTGTCAGCGCCCCAAATAAGTTCACCGTCATGGGTGCCCACGACGCCATGGTGATGGCCAGCGGCGTGCTCAAGACCCTGGCGGTGTCGCTTTACAAAATCGCCAACGATATTCGCCTGCTCAGCTGCGGGCCGAGGGCGGGCTTTGCCGAACTGCACCTGCCTGAAAACGAGCCTGGCTCATCGATTATGCCGGGTAAGGTCAACCCCACCCAGTGCGAAGCGCTGGCTATGGTGGCGGTTCAAGTCATGGGCTATGACGCAGCGGTGGCGTTTGCCGGAGCCAGTGGCTACCTCGATATGAACGTCTATAAGCCGATGATGATCTTTAACCTGCTGCAGTCGGCCCGACTGATGACCGATAGCTGCCGAAACTTCACCGAGTTTTTGGTGGTTGGCATGACCCCCAACCATAAACAGATTGACCAATACGTACAGCAGTCGCTGATGCTGGTGACCGCCCTCAGCCCGGCTATCGGCTACGACAAGGCCTCTCAAATTGCCCACTATGCCTTTGAGCACGACCTTACCCTCAAACAGGCGGCGGTGGCTCTAGGCTATGTCTCTGAATCGCAGTTTGACACCCTGATCGACCCCCGCCGCATGACCCATCCCTAGACCTGGCCACCCTTACAGCGTCCAAAGCTATGGAATGTTAAGGACTATGTTTTTTTACTCAGGTGGCTCAGGTTCAAGGCAACCGTTCCCGTATGATCATCCTTAAAGTTTGTAAATTTTCCTAAGATTCTGGAGATTCAAACGTGTCTCTTCCGTTACTAAACTACTCACCGTCCAGCCAAAATCAGCGCGTTGCCAGCTACGAAGTTGGTGGCGACGAACAGCCCAGATTTTTCTCTACCGACGACCTGTACGATACCAGCGACATGGATGCGCTGATTAATGCAGCGTATCGGCAGATGTTCTTCCACGCCTTTAAGTGCGATCGCCAGCCTTTTCTGGAGTCGCAGCTGCGCAACGGTCAAATTACCGTGCGTGACTTTATCCGTGGCCTAGCGC
>JBARVK010000303.1:0-1649 GCA_049646225.1 Nodosilinea sp. | reverse complement strand
ACCTACACCGGGGGGCGCTTTGGCTTTAGCGTGCAGCTGCAAATTTATCGATCGGTGGGCGGCACCCTGGAAACCGCGATCGCCCAGGACACCGCCATGCTCAATCGCCTGGGCGAACAGGTCGGCTGGCGACAAAACGACCAGTGGAAAACGATCGATCAGGCCCGCCACGATTTGGACGATCCGATCGGCTGCTACCCCGTCGTCTGGTGGGATTCGCCCTACGGCGCCAAAATGGTCAACTACTTTATGACGCGGCTATTTACCTGTGAGCTGTAGCTTACTCTTCACCCGTTGCGGGCGCGACTACCTCAGGCGCTGCGGTCGGGGTAACCTGCTGGCGGCGCAGAGCATCCTGCTGGCGGGTGCGGAAACTAGATGCTTCGTCGCTCATTCGACCCCGGTGCTGACGTCTAAAGTCGCTGGGGCTGCGATCGTTCATCAGTACGGCCCGATGAATCAGTTCGAAGGGGCTGGCGTTTTCCCCAAAAAGGCCGCTGTTGGCATCTGTGTTGCCAAACCCCTCGTTAGGATCGACGCGAGGGGTGCTGGCAGGGTCGGTACCGGTGGTCGATTGGGCCAAGGCCGCAGGGGCCAGGCAAAATAGCCCCAGGGTTGCGATCGCGGCGGCTACCGAACGAGAGACAAAAGCTGAGGAAGCCATGGGAGCACTCCTTGACACCATTACAACTGAACGTCGGGCACAGATAACTAGTGGCCTGTCAAGACTAACTTTGTAGGTTGGGTGGCGCGCTAGCAGAACCCAACAAGATTGACTGCTGTTGGGTTTCACTCCGTTCCACCCAACCTACAGGAACCCTAATTTTAGTATTGACGCTGCACTAGCCTGTATTGTAGCGGCTAACTCGCCCGCTGCCGACCCGGCTCGCCCAGCTCCTAAATTGGCTAACTCACCGATCTGATAGCGCGATCGTCTCAGGCAATGCGACGGCGCAGCAACGGCTGAATTAGCCCTAAAGACAGCCCACAGAAGGCCACCAAAACCGCTAGGCAAGCACCCAGTGAGACCGCAGCGAAGGGCGTTTGCAGTACGGTACTGCCCAACCCCCAGCTGGGGTGCAAGTACACGTAGCGAATCGGCTCGATCGCATAGGTGAGGGGGTTGAGGCTGGCCACCAGCTGAAGCCAGCGCGGCATAAAGTCTAGGGGCACCAGGGCCGTGCTCGAAAACAGCAGCGGCAGGTTAGTGACAAAAATCACCCCGATCAGCTCAATGTGGCCGGGCAGCGCAAAGGTCAAGCCCAGGCTGAGGGCCGTCACGCCTAGCACCAGCGCCATCACAATAAACAACACCAGCAGCAGCCCCGGCAGGCTGGGCAACCCCGCTCCCAGCAGCGCGCTCAGGCCCAAAATCGCCGCCGTCTGCACCAAGCTCAGGGCGGCAATAAACAGCGCCGACGCCACCACAATGGAGTAACGCGAGGCCAGAGGGGCGACCAAAAAACGGTTTAAAAAGCCAAACTCGCGGTCAAACATCACCGGCAGCCCGGCGTTGAGCGCACCACCAAAGGCCGTAAAGACAATGATTCCTGCGCCCAAAAACTGCCCGTAGTTGCGGCTTTCGCCAAACAGCCCGGCGGGCACGTTTTGAAACAACGCCCCAAACAGCACCAGCCAAATCAGCGGCT
>JBARVK010000302.1:0-2630 GCA_049646225.1 Nodosilinea sp. | reverse complement strand
GCGCAGGCGGTTGAGGTCGGTTTGCACCCGCTGGCGCAGGGTCTGGGTCTGGCGCAGCACGGTGGCGGCGACCAGGGTAGAGCGTTCGGCCACCACAGCGCTCTCCAGGGCCGATTGGAGACCGGCGATCGCAGGCTCTGGGGTTTCCATGGTTTCGATGACGCGGCCATCGGCCTGGTGCCGGCGCACCTTAATCGGGCGGGGGCAGGCGGCGGTACCGACCAGCAGAACGGTAGCTGGCAGAGCGGCGACCCGCTGCTCAAGCTGGCTCACAATGGTCTGCTGGTCGGCGGGGTCGTAGAGGTCTTGCTTGTTAAACACCAGCACCGTGCCCTGACCGGCCATGACGCGATCGCGCAGCAGGGTGAAGGCGCTGTTGGTCAGGTCGCCGTCGGTGATCAGCAGCACGCCGTCGTAGCCCAGCCAGTCGGGCGCCGCCGCCGGGGCCAGGGAAACTTCTACAAACGTCAGCGCCTGGTCAGCCATGACTTCCTCCAGCAGAGCGAGGATGGCGGTTTTGCCCGTGCGGGGATCGCCTGCGATCGCCACCTGTAGCTCCTGGCGCTCTAGCCCCTGACCCAGGGCCTGGTGTTCGCGGCGATAGCCCTCCAGGCTGGCCTGCAGCACCGCCAGGGAGAGGGCCGAGCCGTTGACCAATGCGCTCTCCTGGCCCAGGGTGTTGATCAAGACGGCCAGATCCGCCAGTTCGGCCTCTGCCCGAGAGCGGTCGACGACTGGGGGGGCAATGGGTTTGGGGGCCGCCGGAGGGCGATCGCCCCGCCGCCACCACCAGATCCCCGAGCCCAGGGCGATGGCACTCAGCAGGGTAGAGCTATCGAGGGGGTTGATGTGGGCGCTGCCCAGTAGGGCCAGGGTGGCCGAAAGGCCCAGTCCACCCACCAGCAGGGGCCGCTTGAGCACCGTTGGTAGGTCCGGAAAAGAACGAAAGCCTCCCCTGGCCCCGTCTGCTTGATTTTGTTGATGTTGATCGGCGGCTTGGGCATCGTCCGCAGGCTGAGTAGACGGCTCAGAACTCGCCCCAGAATAGTCTAATTTGCTTGTGTCGTCGTTGCCCATGTCTAGCCCCTAGCCTAACTATCATTTAAGATGTGACGCGCTGTTTACGGCACTGACTGCCAAACTTGACGGTGACAGCCCGGGCAGCTGCTCTTGATTGCCGCCGTTAAGTGCGCTTCCAGTGGTGTAACTGGGGTCAATGCGATCGCCGCGCCTGCCTGCATAGTTCTATTGTCGCAAAGGGTTTGGCATTCCTCCAGGGGGGACTTCCTCCCTGCTGGCGGTGTGGATTCCGGCCCGGGCGGTGGCGGCGACGGGGTCGGTAATCCTACTGTAAACTGGTGTAGCGATCGTCCTGGCAGACTGGCTGCCCTATTTTCAGCCCCTGAGTTGATCCAACGCCATGCACCCCACCCTGATCCCTGGTACTACCCTTCAGAATCGCTACCGTGTGCTGCAAGAGCTGGGCCATGGTGGCTTTGGTCGCACCTACCTGGCCGAAGATGTGGGCCGTTTTAACGAACGCTGCGCCGTCAAAGAACTCGAACCGCAGCAGGGCGACCAATTTTCCGACAAAGCGCTACAGCTGTTTCAGCGCGAAGCCGCCATTCTCTACAGTATCGAGCATCCGCAAATCCCCAAATTTCAGGCCATTTTTGAGGAAAATCAGCGGCTGTTTTTAGTCCAGGACTACATTGACGGCATCACCTACCGCGACCTACTCAACCAGCGCCTGCAGCAGGGCATGGCCTTCTCCGAGGCCGAGGTGCGGCAGTTCTTGCGGCAAATGCTGCCGGTGCTGGCCCACATTCACGGCAAGGGTATTATTCACCGCGACATTAGCCCCGACAACGTCATGCAGCGCCGCAGCGACAACCTGCCGGTGCTGATCGACTTTGGCGTGGTCAAAGAAGTGGTGACCCGTATTCAGCCGCCCGGCCCCCACAGTCAAGCCACCTCGGTGGGCAAGCTGGGCTATGCCCCCAGCGAGCAAATGCAGTCGGGGCGGGCCTACCCCAGCAGCGACCTCTACGCCCTGGCGGTCACCGCCATCGTGCTGCTGACTGGCAAAGAGCCCCAGGCGCTGTTTGACGATGTCAATTTGAGCTGGAACTTGCCCAACACCATCAGCCCTGGTCTCCAGCAGGTGCTGCGGCGGGCCACCAGCTACCGACCGGGCGATCGCTACCAGTCGGTGAGCGAAATGGCTCAGGCCCTGGGCACTGTGGGCACCGCCATGGGTACCGGACAGGGGCAGCCCGCCCCCCCTCCCTCTCAGGTGAGAACCGTAGCCGTTGGGCGACAGTACCAGCCAACCCAGGTTGGTGCCCCCGTGCCCCCACCCACCTACACGGCTCCGGTGAATGCTATTGAACCCGCCTCGGTGTGGGAAAATCCCTGGGCCGTAGCGGTGATTGGCGGGGTTCTGGCCCTGCTAGCTGG
Source organism: Nodosilinea sp. (assembly GCA_049646225.1). Lineage (GTDB taxonomy): Bacteria > Cyanobacteriota > Cyanobacteriia > Phormidesmidales > Phormidesmidaceae > Nodosilinea. The sequence continues at coordinate 170 of JBARVK010000302.1, read as the reverse complement.
CCTGGGCGGCTGGACGGTGGTCAGCTTGCTCAATCGCACCCCCGAGCCCACCCCAGTGCCTAGCCCCGAGATCACGATCGAGCCCATTCCCGAGCCTATTCCCGAGCCCACCCCAAACCCCAGCCCCGAAACCAGCCCGGTTGAGTACGATCAAAACCTCGCCATTGCCC
>JBARVK010000301.1:0-7926 GCA_049646225.1 Nodosilinea sp. | reverse complement strand
ACCATCCTCAGCTGCCCCGCCTGCTCGATTACTTTGAGAGTGGGCAGGAGTTCTTTTTAGTACAAGAATTTATCAACGGCCTCACCCTTCAGCAGGAGGTCAAGCGCGGCGGCCCCTTCACCGAAGCGGGGGCGAAGCAGTTTTTAAGCGAAATTTTGTCGATGGTGCAGTACGTCCACGACAATCATGTCATTCACCGCGATATTAAACCCGCCAATATCATTCGCCGCGACCAGGATAAAAAACTGGTGCTGATTGACTTTGGTGCGGTCAAAGACAAAGTCAATCCGGCCCTAGCTAGCAATTCTGACCAAACCGCCCTCACGGCCTACGCCATTGGCACCCCGGGCTACGCGCCGCCCGAGCAAATGGCCATGCGCCCGGTATACGCCAGCGATGTCTATGCCTTAGGCGTTACCTGCATCTACCTGTTGTCAGGCAAGGCACCCAAAGATCTCAACTATGATCCCAACACCGGGGAACTGCTGTGGCGTGACCAGGTGCACATCAGCGACCACTTCGCTGGGGTGCTGCGAAAAATGCTGGAAATTTCGGTGAAACACCGCTACCAAAGCGTAGAGGCCATTCATCGCGATCTTGACCTAGAACCCTATATGGAGAGTTTGGCCCAAAATATGGCCTTTCCCTCGTCAGCAGGGCCGACGACCAATGGCAACGGGCCCATCAGTGGCCCTCCGAGCCAGCCAGGGATCAGCCACTCGGGTGGTTCTCCTTCCGCTCGGATGGCCGCCGCCATTCGGGCTCGACGCGAGCGATCGCATTCGGGGGCCCAGAGCGTTGCCCCGCTGGTACCCCGCCACAATGGTACGCCCACCCCCCGGGCTAAGGCCGCCCCGGCTAACCTGCTGACCTCAGACGACGTCAAGCAGAAATATAACAAGGGGCGGCGCGACTTCTCCCTGCAAACCTTTACAGATCTCGACTTGCAGCGCACTTTGCTAGTTGAGGCCAACTTTAATCAATCAAAGTTGCCCAACGCCAACTTCCAGGGGGCTGACCTCAGCAAAGCCAACTTTGGCCGCGCCAACCTGAGTCGGTCTACCCTACGCAACGCCAAGCTGGTCAAAGCCTATTTTCACTACGCCAATTTGGAGGGGGCCGATCTGCGCGGCGCTAACCTGGCCCATGCCTGCCTTTCCAATGCCAACCTGCGCGGCGCTAACCTTTGCGGGGCCGACCTGACGGGGGCGCTGATCTCAGATGATCAGCTCTCCACCGCCCGCACCAACTGGTCTACGGTTATGCCCAATGGCCGTCGCGGCGTACTCTAGGGCACAACAGCGGCCTGCGCTTGAGTGGAGCCAGGGCTGGGGCGATCGCCAGGGTCAGAACTAGAAGCACTGTCGGGGGCGTGGCGCAAGGCTACTAGCGCCTCTTTGATAATGACCGCTGCGGGGACAGCTACAATCACCCCCAGCAGACCGCCCACCCGGGCCCCCGACAAAATGGCAATGAAAACCCAAAACGGGTTGAGCCCCGTCACGCTGCCCAGCACCCGGGGGGCGATGCCATTTTCGACTAGCTGCTGCACAACCACCGCAGAAATGAGCATAGGGATGGCAATTTTGATGTCCCGCAGAGCCACCAGCAGAGTCACGACGATCACCCCAACGGTGCCACCAAAGGGCACCAGGGCCAGCAGCCCTACCGTGAGACCAAACAGCGAGCCAAAGGGCACATTGAGCAGGCCAAAAATAATCGTCAGAGCAGTGCCAAAGCAGCTGGCGACAATGAACTGCCCTAAGAAATAGTTGCGAAAGCTCTGCCGCAGGGTTTCGGAAAAGGGCTGCTGGAGGCGAGAGGGCAGCAGGCTGACCACGCCCCCCCAAACCTCTTCACCGTGCTGGAGCAGGTAGAAGGTGAGCACCACGGTGAGCACTACGTCGAGCAGCTTGTTGGCGGTAAATACCGCTACGTTGATGGTCAGGTTGAGCGCTTCCCCCGCGATCGACTGAATTTCGCGCTTGAGGCGATCGCTGGTGAGGGTAATAATGCCGTCGAAGTTGATCGGCAAGCCCCATTCCGCCAGCTTGCCGTCGAGCATCATCAGCTGGTTTTTGCCCGAGTCAAACCAGTCGGGCAGGCGCACGACCAGCTGCTGGCCCTGGTCAATCACAAAGGGCAAAACGATAATTGCCAGCCCCGAAAACCCAACTAGAGCCATAACCAGCACCAGGGTGGCCGCCAGGCCGCGCTTGAGGCCGAGGGTTTCGAGGCGACCCATTGGGTAGCTGAGTAAAAAGGCCAGCAGCCCAGCAATCAGTACGGTTACTAAAATAGAGCGAAAGTAGCCAAAGATAATTGCTAGGGCCCATACGTTGAGCACGATCAGCGGGGTAGCCAACAGCACCAGAATCGACTGGGCGATGGGACTGAGCTTTTCCCACCAGCGAGCTATCCAGCTTTTGGCCATGGGTTGGTTGCTGTGGGCTACGCCGTACTCCATAAAATCTGCTGTATGTTGGCTGGGTCAGTAGGGGCTAGGGCTGAGGCCGTTATAGCCATCTACAGCCTACGGCAAAGTAGCGGATTTCAGGCGGGTGCGATCGCTCTTTTTTGATGTGGCCGTGAAGGTTACTCGATAGCACTAGGCACCCGTAGGGGTAATATGTAAACAATTTAAAACAAACTCTCGCCCAGCCTAGGGCTGAGTTTGGCTCCCTCGGCTTCAGCTCAACCAGTTCAACTATAGTTTCTACGTTATTACCCCTATGCTTGCGTCCCGCCCCAGCCTGACTACAGGCGTCACCCACAAACAGTCCCATCCCCAAAAGGTATTGGTGCTGGGTGACAGTCTGGTCTATGGTTTTGGTGATTCCGAAGGGGGCGGCTGGGTCGAGCGCCTGCGCCGTCTGACCATGGCTCCAGGCCGCGATGGAGCCGTGTTTTATAACCTGGGGGTGCGGGGTGATGGCGTGAGCCAGGTCGCTCAGCGCCTTGACCAGGAGTTTCGCAACCGGGGTGAGATTCGCAACCGGGTACCCGACTTGCTGGTGCTGCTGGTTGGCGTCAACGACTCGGCCCGAATTGGCCATACCCTGGGCCGCAACCGCACCGACTTTGACGAGTTTCAGGGACAAATAGATACCCTGCTATCTGCGGCGCGGCGGCTGTGCCCGGTGCTGTTTGTGGGCATGACGCCGGTCAACGAGCAGGCCATGCCCTTCTCGGAAGTGCTCTACTACACCCACAGCGACCAGTGGCGCTACCGTGAGGCCACCCGGCTAGCCTGCACGAGTCACAACATTCCCTACCTGGACGTGCTGAATCTGTGGCTGGGCCGCGGCGAACCCTGGTGGCTGCCGCTGATTTCTGTCGACGGTCTGCACCCCAATGTGGCCGGCTATCGAGCCTTACTGCAGGACATTTTAAGCTGGGACGCTTTTCAAGCCGCCGTGGATTTGCCCGCCGGGCTGGCGCAAGCTCACTAATACTCGAAGGCTTAGAAACGTCTACGGTTTTGGCGCGCTGGGCTCCCTAGCGCCCCGGCTCCCTAACGAGTAGAAACAGTCATTAACCGTCTGCCTCAGAGTACTAGTCGAGGCAGCCTTCGTCCAGGTCTGAAGCCGTCACCGGGGGCAGAGTGGCTGGCTGAATGGGGCGGCCCAGAATCATGCCCTGGGGACGATTCTGAACCGGGCTTTGGGAATGGTTTTGGGTTCGGGCTGCGGGGGGGGCCTGGGGCGAGGTGTCTTCGCACAGGGCCTCGACTTCCACTTCGACCAGCATGTCAGGGTTCATCAAAGCCGGAATTTCGACCGTGGTGTTGGCCGGGGGCTGGTCAGCAAACAGCTCGTGGTGGGCTCGGGCCACCTCGGGCCAGTGGTTCATATCGGTAACATAGATGCGGGTTCTGACCACATCGCTAAGGTCGGCTTCCAGATCCTGTAGGGCCTGCTGAATAATCTCAAAGCAGCGATGGGTTTGGGCGTAGGCATCGCCAGGGGCGAAGGTGTTCCCCTCGCTGTCGCTGGGGGCCGTGCCCGAGACAAAGATCTGCTGGCCCACCCGCAGCGCCCGGCAGTAGCCGACCTTCTCTTCCCAAGGAGTGCCCGAAAATGCCCGCTGCCGTGTCATGGCTTTGCCCCCGTAAAAACAGCCCCAGCATACCCCTATTGTTGGGCCTCTGTCGGTTACCGCCAGAGAGATTAAGGGTGAGCTGCCGCGATCGCTAGGCCAGCACCTTAGCGGGCGAGAGCGTTAGCACATCGACGCCGTCTTTGGTCACCACTACAGTGTGCTCAAACTGGGCCGAAAGCTGGCGATCGACGGTAATGGCTGTCCAACCATCCACGAGCACTTCAGCCTCGTAGCTGCCGATATTGATCATCGGCTCGATGGTAAACACCATGCCGGGGCGCAGCTTTTTGCCCTTGCCCTTTTCGCCATAGTGGGGAATCTGCGGCGCGGCGTGGAAGATGCGGTGAACGCCATGGCCAACAAAGTCGCGTACCACCGAGAAGCCTTCGCCTTCGGCGTAGGCTTGAATGGCGGCCCCAATATCGCCTACCCGAGCACCAGGTTTGACGGCACGAATGCCGCGCCACATGGCCTCTTCGGTGACCTCAACCAGGCGGCGAGCGATGGGCGAAGGCTCACCCACAAAAAAGGTGCGGCTGGTGTCGCCGTGGTAGCCATCGAGGATGGGGGTGACGTCGATGTTGATGATGTCGCCATCGCGCAGCACGTCTTCGGTGTTGGGAATGCCGTGACAGATCACCTCGTTGATGCTGGTGCAGATGGAGCGAGGGAAAGGCATCACGGTGCCAGCATAGCCCAGGGGTGCGCTCTTAGCGCCGTGCTTTTTGGTCCAGGCTTCGGCCAAGTCGTTGAGTTCTTGGGTGCTAACGCCGGGCTTGACGTAGGGCGTTAGGTAGTCGAGTAGCTGAGCGGCAAGCTGACAGGCTTTGCGCATTTTCTCTAGCTCGCGGCTAGAGAGTAGGGTGATAACTTCGGAGGGTTGCTTTTGTTCTTCCACGGTGTCTTTGGCTTTAGTGAATGGCTAGGGAGTGAATGGCTGGGGGGTGAATGCCCTGGCTATAGGGTAGGCATTTTCTCGGCGGTAGGAACATTGAGGGTCTAAATTGACCGCTCTTGCCCAGCAGCTATTCCCTGGGTTAATGCCAAAAATGCCACTCCGCTAGTATAGCAACCGACGTTCTATCTAGTCGCTCCAGAGACGGCGGCGGGCAGGGCCCTGTAGGCGATTGTGAGTATCGCGCAAGAGGGCGGGAATATCGAGTTTTTCGGGGCAGCGGGGCAGGCAGTCGCCGCAGTCGGTGCAGTGGTTAGCTTTGCGACCGGGGAACCAGTGGCCCGCATTCTCAAACATGCGGTAGCGGTACTCGCCAAAGGGCTGCATGTCGTAGGCTACCGTCAAATTCCGCAGCCGCAGCACTTCTGGAATCTGGATGGCTTCTGGGCAGGGCAGGCAGTCGTAGCACTGGGCACAGCGATCGCTCCCCAGCGCCGTCATCTCCTGCTTCGAGAGCTGTTCGAGGGCGGCGAGTTCGGCGGCGGTGAGGGGCTGGGTGCGATCGCCCAGAGTTGCCAACGGGTCAAGTTCTTGAGGGATGGCGGGGCCGGTGCTGAGGGTAGTAATGCGCGGATCGGCCAGCAGCCAGCGGTAGGTCAGTTCTAGGGGGGTAAAGGGAGCGCAGAGGTCTTTTAGCTTGGCAGGCGGGGTGTAGAGCATACCGCCCTTGTCGCCAGGAGAAATGACAAAAATGCCCATGTCTCGCTCGATGGCCAGGTCGAGCACTGGGGCGTGACGCTGGAAGAAATAGTAGTAGTGCAGGTTAACGAAATCGAACTGGTCGGTGGCGATCGCCCCCTCGATCACCTCCCGGCTGCCGTGGGTCGAAAACCCAACAAACCCAAGCCTGCCCTCGGCCTGAAACCGTCGCACCGCAGCCATACAGCCTTCAGAGTCTCTTACCCAATTCAGGTGCTCGGGGGTATTGAGGCCATGAATCGCCAGACAGTGAACATAGTCAAAGCCCAGCCGTTCGAAAGACTCCTCTAAACGCTGGGCCATTGTGGCGGCATCGGGCTGAGGCGGAATTTTGGTGGTGATGACTAAATTATCTGGAGTATTCCCCTTGAGAAAATTCCCCAGCCAGCGCTCGCTGGTGCCGTAGCCCTGGGCGGTTTCGATGTGGTTAATGCCTAGGGCTACTCCAGCGCTGAGGGTGGCGCAGAAAATTTGCTCAGATTCTAAGGCGCGCATCGTGCCAAGAGAGAGCACCGAAAGCTGGAGATTTGTGCGGCCAAACCGGCGGTAGTGCATGGTAAGGAATTTGTAGATTGGGTGGCGCGCTAGCAAAACCCAACAAGGTTAGCTGCTGTTGGGTTCCACTTCGTTCTACCCAACCTACGGAAACTAGGGAGATGAGCGATGTGGATCACCCCCACCCCCTTATAAAGAGGGAATAGAGAGAATTTCTACAACACAGAGGTGAGGCAGCGCCCTGGTCGGTTAGGAGTCTGAACTCTCCAGGGTGTCGTTACTGGTGGAGGACTTGCCTCGCTGGGTAAAGTCGGAGGGATTGAGGTTGGCCAGGAATGCCTGAAACGCCTGGGTTTCGGCCTCATCGGCATCGCGGTCAACGGGAATAGACGCCTCGGCAATCACCTCTTCCATCACCCAGATGGGGGCGTCGAGGCGCAGGGCGATCGCGATCGCATCGCTGGGGCGCGAGTCTAGTTCGCGGCGAATTTCACCCCTAGAGAGGGTGAGCAGGGCGTAGTAGGTGTTGTCTTGCAGCGAATGAATAACCACTCGCTCCAGGGTCATATCCCACTCGTCAAGCAGGTTGACAAACAGGTCGTGGGTGAGAGGACGAGGAGCGGGCTGGTTTTCGAGGACTGCGATAATGGAGTTGGCCTGCTCACGGCTGATATAAATAGGTACCTGGCGACGATCGGTGGTGTCCCTGAGCAAAATCACCGGAGTTCGCGACATCGCATCTAGGGCAATCCCGGCGACTCTCATTTCAATCATTGGCTTGGCCTCTTGGATCCGTTGACTGGCGTGCTCTAGCGTTCTGGTCAGCCTGGACGCGATGCTTCTACTAGTGTACTAGGCTGATGGGTACCCGGTTAAGGGGAGAATTTAACAGGAGCGAAATGAAGCGACTTTAAAGCAGCGATGGGTATAGAGTTCTCGTCTAGTCTATCTAAAGCTTAGACACTGACTGCTTGAATTCGGCATACTCTAGAGAAAAAAATTATTGCTTAAGTATGCCCCGATCGCCCTTCTGGAGGCCTGCGCTTCCCTGAGAATTTTCCTAAGGTTACAGCTATGTTTACCGGACTGATTCAAGCTACAGGCACTCTGTTTCACAAAGGGGATACTCAGGTTTACCTGCGCTGGGAGACTCTGCCTCTACCCCCTGCCCTGAGCGATGTCGAATTGGGTGACAGCATTGCCGTAGACGGCATTTGCCTAACCGTCGAAACCATTTTGCCTGACGGCTTTGTGGCGGCGGTTTCGCCCGAAACCCTCGATCGCACCAGCCTGGGCAGGCTGGCTGACGGCAGCCGGGTCAACCTGGAGTCGTCGCTGCGGGTGGGCAGCAAAATTGGCGGCCACTTTGTCACGGGCCACATCGACGGGCAGGGGCATTTAGAAGCGGCCACCGCCACCGAAGACTCGTGGCGACTGAGCTTTACGGTGGCCGATCACCGGGTAGCCCGTTATATCGTGCCCAAGGGCAGTATTGCGGTGAATGGCATCAGCCTGACGGTGGCCGACTGTAGCCCCAGCGGCAGCTGGTTTGCGGTGGCGGTGATTCCGGTGACATATCACGAAACGACCCTGCAACACCTGCGCCCGGGCCAGGCGGTGAACCTGGAGGGCGATGTGCTGGGCAAATACGTAGAGCGATTTGTGGAGGGGAAAGA
>JBARVK010000300.1:0-2487 GCA_049646225.1 Nodosilinea sp. | reverse complement strand
CTCGCAGACCCACCCCTGCCCCTCCCAGGAGGGGATCTGCGCCACCATCCCCTCCCTGGGAGGGGTGCCCGCAGGGCGGGGTGGGCCAGTCTCAGCCTGAGAGAAGTTTCCCGCATCAAAAGCCACTCGCAGACCCACCCCTGCCCCTCCCTGGAGGGGATCTGCGCCACCATCCCCTCCCTGGGAGGGGTGCCCGCAGGGCGGGGTGGGCCAATCTCAGCTATGAGGAGGGTTCGTTACCCATGCTGCGATCGCCTGAAGCACAGCCTCCGTCTGATAAATAACCTCATCATTGCGGAATCTTAGAAATCTGATGCCGTAGGCTTCCAGCCTGGCCTGGCGATACTGGTCTTGCTCCTGGGCTTCTTCACTGTCATGGGAAGAACCGTCGATTTCAATGGCTAGCCATAGCTTCTTGCAGTAGAAGTCAACGATGTACTCATCAATGGGCTTCTGGCGATCGAAGTCAAAGCCATGCATTTGCTTGCCTTTCAAGTGTTGCCACAAAATCACTTCCGAACGGGTCATGTTTTGCCGCAGTTGGCGGGCAATTTGCTTTAACCGCGGGTTGTAGGGCAAAAAGTTAGGGAGCATGGGGCAATTAGCGGTCTATTCTCCTTGCGCCTGTACGGTTGTTCTACAAGGGCACTTGCTGTACCGTATCTTTGCGGGGAATGTAATCTAGGACGGGCGCAAGGGAAGCAGCAACTTCCCCTACGCCCTAAGACATCCCAGCTTAGTCGTGGTAAGTGAGATGCCCTAGGTGCATTCTAGGAGCTAGCGTCTTCGTTTACCTTTCTTTGGGACAACGCTAGAGCGTTCCCCGTTTTCCTTCACCCGAAAACGGAGACAACCGCATGACTTTTCAACCCCTGGGGCAGCCCGGCCTGCCCGCCTCCTTTGCCCTGCCCACCTATCGGCCCGATCGCCTCACGCACATTCTGCTGGGTGACTACGCCGCCGTCATAGAGGCGATCAACCGTATGGTCGGTGCTCAGGTACTGCGTTGGCAGAGCCTTCCCGAAGGGAAATCGCGTGGCGTGGATAGAGCCCATCCCCACCGGGCGCAGCGGCGAATACATCAGCGTGATGACCCGTCGCCTGGTCACCCCAGACGACTAGCGGCTCTCGTCGGCAAACAATCGGCTGGCTTTGCCTTTAGCGAAGCCAGCCGATCCCATTCCCCTTCGCCCAGCGGTACACCGCCTCCAGCGCCTTGCGGTTCAAGACTCGGTTGCGGTCTCCCAGTTTCGCCATCGATCACCAGCCACTACAATTTGGGATAAAGCCCACGGTTAGCCCATGGTCGCCTCGCCCCTTCCCCGCCCAAAGCCGACCGCCCCATCCGGCCCCAGCACCAGAGGCGACTACCGTTACAGCCTGGCGCTTTGCTCCCTGAGGGTTAGACCATGTTGAGGCGGCTGCTGAAATCCATTGGCCTGAGTTTCGACCTGCCGGACGTGCTGGTCGGTATCGTCACCCTAGCGTTGGGGATAACGGTGCTGCTGATTGGGTTCTGGGCCATTGCCCAGTCGCGGCAGCAGTGGCCCAAGCTGGCCCGCCCGGTGGTCGAGAAGCTTGACCTGATCGAGCCGTTGAAGATGATCCAGACCATTGTCTATCCTTACCGGGTTTGGCTGGCGATAGTAGCGGCGGCCACAGGGCTCGACTTGCTGGTGCTGACCGAGCCGCTGCCGCCCTGGCTGGCGCTGCTGGAGGTGCTGCTTAGCTTTTTGCTGGCGGTTAGCGCCACCCTGCTGGGGTTCAAGCTGTTTTCGGTCCTGTTTGAAAACTACCTGCTGGGGGCGACCCTGCAAGACGAAGCCGAGATCAACACCGAGCTGCTGACCCTGGGCAAGTTCGTCAGCAAAGCGGCGATCGTGCTGGTGATTGTGTTTTGCTTTGCCCAGGCCCATCGCTACAACCTGGTGGGGCTGTTTGCCAGTTTGGGGGTGGGGGGCTTTGCGATCGCCTTTGGTTCCCAAAAAATTGTCGAGCAAATTTTGTGGAGCGTGGTGCTGTATATCGATCGCCCCTTCACTGTGGGCGACCACATCCACCTGCCCGATCGCACCCTGGGCCAGGTCGAGTCGATCGGCTGGCGATCGACCAAGGTGCGGCTGTCGGGCAAAAACACGCTGATGGTGGTGCCCAACAGCAACCTGGCCCAGGTCAATATCGAGAACCTAACCAACGCCCAGCGGCTGATCTCGATGGTGACGCTGCGGTTTTTGCGATCGATGTCGAACGAAGAGCAGGCCCTAATCGAGCAGCTGCTGCTGGAGAGCACCCGCGATATTTTGGGCATTGACCACCAGCTCACCCAGGTCAATTTCGAGACGTTGACCAATCCGGCGGGGCAGGTCACCATTCAGGCCCAGGTGATTTTCTTTCTCTTGGGCGCTACCGATTCTTCTATGGAGCTGCGTAAGGGCCTGCTAGAAATGGCGCGCGACAATATTGTGCAGCGGCTGCAATCCTTTGATG
>JBARVK010000299.1:0-1974 GCA_049646225.1 Nodosilinea sp. | reverse complement strand
GCTTCAAGCTGGGCCAGGGTCTCAGGCGAAAACTGAGGGCTCTGGCGGTACTGATCGAGAAAATTGCCCGGGGCAAGCTGAATCACAAAAAAGCTGAGGGCCGAAGCCAGCAGCAGCGTCAGCGCCGCCTGCAAAATACGCTTTACAACATAGAGGACCGTTTCGCTGGTGGCGAAGGTCACCAGGCGATCCCAGGGGCTTACCGACGGACGACGGGTAGAAGACTGAGCCATTCCCAAATGTGAAAGGGTAAAAGGTTATCTGTGGTGATTCTAAACCAATCGCGCCTGTCCTTTGGGGGCAGGCTGCGTGAGCCGAGGCTGTAGCTCGGGCGGGCTTGGGAAAGGTGGGGCTTTATGGCAGTAGTTTTCGCAACATTTACAACATTAGATTGCTGAATTGCCCCAGTCAGTAATCAATCATCTTTGATGTGTATAGGTCAGGTTCAGGTCAGAATCGAGCGATTGCCGACGGTAGTGCGCCTGTCTGGACTTGATGCAGTGGATCGTCCTTTGAGGCAGCCCTCGGAGACGTCGCTACCCGCGTTCTGCCAGCAACGTTTGCGGGCCAGTTGATCTAACTCACATGGCCAATTTTGCTGCGTCTAGGGCTAGCCCATCAGCGCCCCAGCCTATCCCCTTTGTACCTATCTTTCCCCTCAAGACAATCCTATGACCACCCTCGAAGCTATCCCAGCCAAAATCAACACCCTGGTGCTCATGGCTCCCCTTTCGGGACAGATGGTGCCCCTCGACACGGTGCCCGACCCGGTGTTTGCGCAGAAAATGGTGGGCGATGGGGTGTCTATCGACCCGCTGAGTCAGGTGCTGCTGGCGCCCTGCGATGGTGATATTGTGCAGCTCCACAGTGCCTACCATGCCGTGACGATCAAAACGGCCCAGGGAATTGAAATCTTGATGCACATTGGCCTCGACACCGTGGCGCTGAAGGGGGAAGGCTTTAGCCCTAAGGTCAAGGTGGGTGATGCGGTCAAAACCGGCGACAGGCTAATTGAGTTTGACGCTGATTATGTGGCCCTGCACGCCCGCAGCCTGCTGACCCAAATTGTGATCACCAACAGCGATCGCGTGGCCGAGTTTGAGCCCGCGAAGGGCCTGGTTAACGCCACTCGCGACCCGGTACTGGAGCTGGTGCTGCGGGCCGCAGGCACAGCGGCTGTAGACGGTGCGACGAGGGCAACGGTCACCTCTGAGGCGATTATTATTCCCAACCCGGTGGGGCTGCACGCTCGGCCAGCGGCGGTGCTGACTCAGCTAGCGAAAAAGTATCAGGCGACGATTCGCATGCATCGCGGTGGCGACAGCGCCAATGTGCGCAGCGTTGTCGCCCTGTTGGGGCTAGAAGTAGGTCAGGGCGAGACCGTTACCCTAGAGGCCACAGGGGCCGATGCCGAAGCGGCGATCGCCGAACTCGAAGCCGCCGTTCGCAATGGCTTAGGCGAAGCGGGTGCCGTGCCTGTCACCGCCGCCGCCGCTAGCATTGCCCAGGCCGATATCTCGGCTCCAGCGCCGCGGCCCAAAAGCGACGACCCCAACAGTATTCTGGGTGTAGCCGCTTCACCCGGAGTGGCGGTCGGCAACACCTACCGCCAGCGACGGCAGGACATTCCCGTGGACGAGGTGGGTGAAAGCCCGCGGGTGGAGCAGCGCAAGCTCGACAGCGCCATCGATCAGGCCATGCTGGAAGTTGAAAGCCTGCGGGCCAAGGTGCACGGCCAGGGCGACCCTGGCAAAGCGGCCATTTTTTCGGCCCACCAGGAGCTGCTGGCCGACCCAGACCTGAGGGAGACCGCTGGTAGCGCCATCGACAAGGGCAAGAGCGCCGCTTTTGCCTGGCAGCAGACCTACACCGCCCAGGCCAACCAGCTGGCCCGGCTCAAGAGCGAGCTGCTGGCCCAGCGGGCCAATGATTTGCGGGACGTGGGCGATCGCGTGCTGCGCCTGCTGACCGGGG
>JBARVK010000298.1:0-3294 GCA_049646225.1 Nodosilinea sp. | reverse complement strand
CTTCTTGGTCGGGAGTGCTGCGGGTAAGGGCGATCGCCTCCTGCAACACATATCCAGGCACGTTGATGACGGCAATTTCGGTTTGAAAGGGCAACTCATCGAGCAGGTCACCGTAGGTGAAGGATGTACCTGCGGCATAGTCCTGCATGCCGCGCACACAGCCCCCCTGAAGCATGACCAGGTCAACCCCCTGAAGGCTTTTTTTGATGTATGAGCAAAGGATTGAGGCCACTTTTTCGGGCTGAAAGCGGGTGCGTTTTGAAGACATGGCCTCTTGCACCGCAAAGATTTCTACTTCCTTTAGCGATCCCAAAAAATGCTGGGTAATTTCGACAAACATTTGAGCGTTGGGGTCGGCGTCAAAGTGGCTGGCGGGCAGCAAATGGACGGCGCTATGCCGCTTCCCAGATTCATCCCACCAAACATCGACGACGACCACATTGGCGGCATCGGCCCCGGCTTTGACAATCAGACTCTGGCCAATTTTCTCAATAAAAATCTCGTGCTCATGGCCCCCCAAAATCACCGGGACATGGTCGCTAAGTTGGCTATCAGCCTCGATTTTAGCGACCAGATCGCGATCGTCTCCAATGGTTTGATGGGTAAGGGGAATAATCAGCTCTGCCTCGCTGGCGCATTTTGACCAGGTCTCCTGCAAAGCCTGAAAGATGGGCTGAATGGTTAGGTTGGTACCGGCCCTAAAAATATCTTTGTTGTCGGTGCAGAACCCGGCGAAGGCCACCCGGCGATCGCCCACCGAAATCACCTGGTATTTCGGCAACTGCTGACCGCTGGCATCGACAATCGGCAAATCCAAAATGTTGCTGTTCAAGCATGTGCCGGTGTAGGTCTTGAAGCGCTCGCAGAGCACATCTAGATTGATGTCAAACTCGTGGTTGCCCAGACAGAGGTAGTCGATATTTACCACCTTCAGCACATCCAGCATGGCTTTGCCACCGTCCAGGGAGGTGATCATACAGGGGGAGAGAAAATCCCCGCTGAGGGAGGCCACCACCACCGCATCTTCAGCAGTTTGCTTCAGGTTTTGAATTACCGTTTCCACGTAGGGATAGCTCTTGATGTCGTAAACATCGTTAATCGACACCATGCGCAGATAGGTGCCGACGGCCTCTCGGGGTCGGGGCAGGTACAGGCGGGGAGTCGTTGCGGTTGTGGTCATGGCACTTTTAGTGAAGTTTTGCTCAAAGTTTTGTTCAAAAGAATTGGATGAGCTGGCTTAAATCACCAGCACCAATTCCAAAAACCGTTCCCAGGTGAAGTCTTGGCCGCCCAGGCGCTGGCGCAGAAAGCTGATCTCATCGGGGGTGAGCGGTGGCTCATCAACGCTGGCGAGCACCACATTCATTTCCTGGGGCGTTAGCACCCCGTCGCCATTGGCGTCGATGGGCAGAAAATAGGTGTAAAACTCATCCAGCCGCGAAACCAGCCGCCGGTGCCGCAGCAGCAGTTCGCCAAATTCGGCAAACTCAATCTCGCCGCTGCCGTCTGCATCGAGACTGGCAAAGGCCAACTTGAGTTCATCGGGCCTGAGGGGGTGCCCGGTGTGCTGAAAGTGCTGACTCAATTCGGCCAGGGAAAGTTTGCCGCTGCGATCGCGATCGATGGCATCAAAGATATAGCGCAGGTCGCCCTTGACAGCCGGGGGGGCCTGGTCAAACAGCACCTGGTGAGACTGTCCCTGCATAGCATCCCGCAACTGCTGACGAAAGGACGCGATCATCTGCTTGGCGGTGAGGTAGCGCCAGCGGTGCTCTTCGGGACTGGCGATCGCGTAGGGGGCCACGGGCACCAGCGACGACAGCGATCGCCGCAGCCCTAGAAAACAGGCATAGGTACCAATATGAAAGGGCACGGCCAAAATTGGCAGGCCTAGAGGACCCAGACCTAAGCCCAAAAGCCATCCTGCTAGAGCCGTTACGAAGGCTCCCAAACTGGCGATCGCCACGCTGCGTAGATTCGGCGCATAGAAAATGCCGCCAATGGCGATCGCCGTCAGGGCCGAGTTGTAGCTCCACAGCCCGGCATACAGCACATTCAAGTCAGTACCCAGAGCCAGCCCAGTCACCAAGCCGATGGCACCACCCAGCACCCCCACCAGTGCCCCCATGGGGCTGCACAGAGCCAGCGCCACCACGATCAAAACAGCTGAGACAATGCCCCCTGAAAAGAAAATTTGCCCCAGGCCCGTGACCAGTGCCGACAACAGCCGAGCCCCTTCCAATGTCTCCGCCGGATTTGGAAACGGCGGCGGCGCCCCGAGCTGAAACACGGGCTGGGGGATGTAGAGCGCGATCGCCAAAAAGCCATAGGCGACAATATGAAAGGGAATTCCCATCGCCGGGAGCTTCCAGCGCACCGCCATCCCCAGGCCAAGTCGCTGCATCAGCACCGTAGTGAAGGCTGACCCCAGGGCGATCGCCCCCAGCCAGGCCAGGCTGCCACCGCCGTTGCCCCAGTTACCAAAGGTGCCCAGGGCCAGGCCCACCAGGGCCCCGTTAAACCCATAAATGCCGTTGCAGGTGCTGGGGCGATCGAGCTTGAGCCCACAGGCGGCCCAGGTGGCTGCCACCACCCCAACCACCAGGGTCAGCGCCACCCAGGGAGATTGCAGCCCGACCGCGACGACAATCAGCAGCCCGCTGATGGGGTTGTTGGCAAAGGCGATCTGGCCAATGCCCCGCAGGCTGGCGTTGGCAAACGCTAGCAGGGGCTGCCGCTCCAGCGTCTGGTTGAGCCTCTGCAGTGTTCCCATACAGGGCCAGGGGTAGCGTGGGGCCACGGGTTCTACCTGCAACAGCTGAGACAACAGCTCGTGCAGCGGTAGCGGTGGAGGGAAAACATCACCCAGGGAAGAGGCTTTAGTCACGGCAATGCCTTCCAAAAACTAGTCAATAGACCCAAATTAAACACAGGAGATTTTGCCTTATTTAATCAGGTTTCGAAATTGCATCATCAACTTAAAACGCCTGTCCATAGTTCAGGCTAATTTTCCAAAATTCTACAGATTTCCATCAGATTCTTCTCACTTTGTATCGAAGCACAAATCAATTTAGGCACCATTTACCTTGATTCAGTAGTTTGTGACTGTTATCAGGCAAGGGTAAAAGTTAATACACTTCTAGAACGTTTAGGGCCAGGGCCACACTGCCAACCGGAATTTTGTTGCCGCCGAAGCTCAACAGCCTGGGTACATCCCAGTTTTGTAAATGTGCTGCGTTATTGATTTGAGAAAAGAATTGCGCCTGTCATTCCCGCGAAGGCGGGAATCCACCT